>DATFVD010000464.1:0-7665 GCA_035260505.1 Terriglobales bacterium | reverse complement strand
TAATTGTCGCTTGAAAAACTCCAGAGCGCGGGATTCTTGCGGAGTCAACTGCAGTTCATCAGGATTCTGACTGGCAGTTTCATGGCGGCGACGAGGCGTCAGCCATCCCAAGAGCGACACGTGTCGCGGAGCAATAAATTCCGGGTTCTGGTCCAGGTGTAACTCGCGGATCGTGGCTATGGCCAGCGACTCACTGAGCAGGTTCAGCACCTGTGTCTCGACATAATCGTTATCGCTAGCGGCCAGATCGTCATGGATAATCGAAAAGGCCTCGGAACCAGGAGGACCGATCTCAATCCTGACGTCCGGCGCGTAGAGCGGTGTCGTGAACAGAGTTACCAGAGCGGTGACCGCCATGATGATGGCGGCGAATCGGGCCGCGGTACGCCAGCGTCTGCGAAATACGCGAACCACCGCCAGCAGATCTGATTCGTCCTCCTTACCCTCTGCAGCAAGCAAGCGGGCCAGACGGGTTGCATCGTGGGACGAATGCGTCAATCGATTGGAAGGCAAGCGACTGGAAGGCAAGCTTTCATGGGAGTCGTTGCCTTCCCCAAGCAAGCGCGAAGGGTCGAAATGTCGATGTCGACTCATATTTCTACCAAATTTCTCAGCATGAAACTAGCTTGTGATAATTGAAAGTACGCAAAGGCGAGCTGACGAGGACAATGGAACAAACCCTCACGCCGCCACAGACTCGGCAAGCGCCTGTCGCATTGCGAATCCCACGCGCTCGATGTCGCTATCGGTCATGCGTGGAAAGAGCGGCAGGGAGACAATCTGGTTGAAAACGCTTTCGGCCACCGGGAAGTCCCCCCCCTGATAACCGAAGCGACGCTGGTAATACGACATGAGGTGGAGTGGGATAAAGTGAACGCTGGTCCCGATATTCGCTGCGCGCAGGCTGGCGATAAGTTGCTCCCGACTAATCCGCGGAGACTGCACCTGCACAGGATACAAATGCCAGGCAGATCCAACGTGAGGTAACACCGTTGGCCGCTTCAATGGTAGATGGGCGAGTAAACTTTGATACTGCTCCGCTATCTCCCCACGCCGCTTCAAAAAACGTGGCAGCTTCTCCAACTGATGTATGCCAAGCGCGGCTGCAAGGTCGGTCATGTTGTATTTGAAGCCGGCGTCGAGAATGTCGTACCGCCACGAACCATCCGGCCCATAGCGCTTCCAGGCGTCCCGGCTGATGCCGTGAAGGCTCAGCACGCGTACACGCTGCGCCAACTCCGGATCCTGCGTGGTGAACATGCCGCCTTCCCCTGTACTGATGTTTTTCGTGGGATAGAAGCTGAAACAAGCCATGTCGGCAAGAGTACCCACGTTGCGGCCAAAGTAGGTGGCTCCAAGAGCATGCGCGGCATCTTCGATTACCGTCAGGCGAAACTCGCGGGCGCAGGCGTTAATCTTGTTCATGTCGCATGGATGACCTGCGTAATGTACGGCGATGATGGCCCGAACCCGCTTGTTGGTCTTCTTTAAGTACAGACACCGATTGCGGGAATCCCACCTGCACTGTGTTAGGACGAATGTGACGAGTTTGTCAGCATCGACGTTATAGGTGTCCGGATCGATGTCGATGAAGATCGGCTGAGCACCTTGATGGACGATCACATTCGCAGTAGCAGCAAAGGTCATCGGACTGGTAATAACTGCGTCTCTCGGGCCCACACCGATCGCGGCCAATGCCAAGTGCAGGGCAGCCGTACACGAACTGACCGCCACCGCCTCGCCCGAACCGATATACTCGGCAAACTTTGCTTCAAACGCCTTGGTGCGCGGACCGGTTGTGATCCAGTCTGAATCGAGTGTTTGCAGTACCTCGTTCTTTTCTTCGTCTCCGAACCACGGGGCAGAGAACGGCAGGAAGTCTTCTTGGTGTGCCTCCGGGGCCAATGGGGTAACAATTTCCGTTGCCATCTTCAATTTCCTGTTGGTTAAGACAAGCGGCTTTCCCGTGAACGACGACACTTTCAGGCGCATTCTGCCAGGCTTTGCAGCATACGCAGAGTGGACTGCTGCGCGGCCGGACTCTGCGCGAACTCGCGGATCATCGCCTGATTATTGAACTGCGGCGCCGCCGATAGGTCAGTGGTTTGGTTGGGCTTGATCCACTCGTACAACTCGCGGATTCCTTCCTCCAGCGTGATCTCGGTCCGGAACCCCAGGCGAGAATGGATCTTGTCGAAGGAGACGCGGTAGTTCCGCTGGTCGCCATTGTCAACGTGCGCGACTTCAACATGAGGCACAATGCTGGCTACCAGCTCAGAAACTTCTGTCAAGCGATGATTTAGGTTATAGTCGCCGACGTTGAACACCTCGCCGGCTACGACCGCGGGTTCAGCTTCCATGCACAGCATAAATGCGCGCGCGGCATCTCTGACGTGCAGGAAAGGCCTCCACTGCTGGCCGTTAAAGACCGTGATCTTCCCAGTAGCAGCCGCTCGAGCGGTCAACAGGTTCACCACCAGGTCAAATCGTGGGCGGGGAGAGAGCCCGAACAACGTCCCCAGCCGGAGAATAGTGGGGTGAAAGTCGCGTGAAGCCACATCGAGGAGCAATTTTTCCGAGTCCACCTTGGTCTGCGCGTAGGTAGAGATCGGGGAAGCCGCGGAGAACTCGTCCATCAGAAACTGGGACGCACCGTATACGCTGCAACTTGAGGCAAACAGGAAACGCTTTACGCCATAACCACGAGCGATGTCGATCAGCATGCGGGTGGCGGCACGGTTGATCTCCACGGCAAGGCGCCGATTTTCGTCGCAGGCCGGATCGCCTACGATTGCGGCCAGGTCAATAACCGCCTCACAGTCCCGCATGGCATCAACCACGGAATGAATCTCCCGGACGTCCCCTTTGAGTACTTCGAAATCTGGGTGGCTTCTGATGCCCGTTATGGAAGCGTCTCCGTATACGAACGAATCCAACAGCCGTACCTTATAGCCCTTGTCCAGCAACTTCGGCATAAGGGCCGATCCTAAGTATCCGGCGCCGCCCAGCACCAGGACGCGTTTCACCTTGGATGACGGCGCAACTCGCGGTTCGATCCTGTACATCGAAACAATCAGGTCCTTGCCCAGGCGGATACCGCCAACACTCAAAAGCATCAGCAGCCAACCCAGCACAGCCACGGCGCGCGAGAAGTCGCCTACCAGGAAAAAGTGATCGATCACGATGAACACGGCTATAACCAGGCTGACGGCTCGACCAATCACCAATGCCTTGTAGCGATTCGCATAACCGCGAGTCCGGGTGTAGAAACCGTGGAGGTGGAAAATCGCTATGGAAAGGACAGACCACAACAGCACATAGGTAAAGAGTGAGGTCTTTCCACTAGTGATGAGTCGGACAGCACCAGGGTTCTCGGAAAACAACGCGGGCTTGAAAATGGCCCAAATTACCGCTGCGCCGAGCATGGAGCCATTGGTTAGAACAAGATCAACGGCCACACGCGAGATCGCCTCTTTCCACGGCAGTGGAAGCACTTCCCGTTTAGTGCCTCGACGATTCCGCTGGAAACGGTTCTTAAGGGAACAAAATGGTTCATTCAACTGCTCCATAGCGACTCCAATTAGTTGAGGGAAATGCAAGGGGACTTCCAGCTGTTTGTGGTGTTTTGCTTCCGCAGGGCATGCGCCTATGGCGGAGACGATTTGTTACGAGAATTCTGTCGCCATCGATAAGAACAAGATGAGAACACGATGCTTATTCTGACCGCGATCTCGGGTCGGAAGCTGGCGACAGGCTTTCGTCGTGCGTCACGGGCGAAGAGCCGCCTAATTAACGGTTGATTCCAGATCAGCAGCATCCAGGTCGAAAATGATCGATCGCTGAATGGCTTCGACGCTCACCACCAGGCGCATCTTGCCCTTTCGCCGAAGGATGGTTCCCTCAACTCCAACCAGTGGGCCCGATTTGACGCGCACGCGTTTGCCCGGGATGAGATACGGGAAAGGCTCGGCTTTACCTGACTCCAGCGCGGCGCGCAACCGCTCGATCTCGTTATCAGCCAAGGGTGCGGGTCTTCCACCAAACGTAACTAAACGAAGCACGCTTGGATGTTCCAGGACCCGAATACGCTCGCGGCCCGATATCCGAACGAAGACGTAGCCTGGGAAGAGAGGGAGCTGCACCAGGGCGCGACGCCCGGCCCATCGCCGCGAGCTAAGGTAAACCGGCAAATAGGTCTCCACCTGCCTGAACGCGAGGTGTTCCGCGACCGCTTTCTCGTGGCGAGGAAGAGTGTACACGGCATACCAAGGCGGCGAGTCAGTGCCTGGAATGAAATCTAGATTCGAAATCGAGCAAGGCTTCGCCTGAGTCAACGACACCGCAGTTTCCTTGTAAGCCACTGTAAAATAACAAGTTACTTCAAACTTTCTAGTTCGACGACTCAACTCTCGTCGATTCGATCAGAGAGACCCATCAAGTCGGATACGGAATCCTCAGAAAACAGCTGCATGTCGCCAAACACCGCAAACCCGCTCCGTTTACTGCGCTGGCTATCCTCGACCCGTACAACCCGGCCCGAAGCTTTGATCTGTAAAGAGCCGGCGCTCCGTGAGCGAGGTGCCTTGACCTCGCAAATAAGCTGTGCGTTGCAGGGAGGGAAATTCTCACTGAAAACAAACATTCCCTCAGCACTGATGTCGCGGGTTGAACCAGTTCCGAAATTGTCTTGGTCGTCATTGGTCCACTGAAACGTCACCCCGAGTTCCAAGGGGTAGCGAGACGTCTTTCTCAGCTCCATGGAACACCTGCCGCCACGCGAATTCTACAAATGGAGCTCGCGGATTTTTTCTACCGCAGGCACTCCCTAAGATGTCAAAGGAATAAGAATCGAACAATGTCGGAAAGTGCGAAGGCGGCACAGACCTTAGTTTGGCGCGCCAGCGGAGGCGACGCTTACAAGACCCACCCAATTTGCGACTCTCCCGGACGGAGAAATTCAACTCTATTGGCGGAGAAAGAGGTCTCTTGTTGCAGCCGTTCCCTAGGGTATCAAGGATGAACGAAATACATACAAGTCCTGATTCCGCTCGCCAGGTATAGACGCTAATAGATAGAGGTAGTACGGCCCCTCAGGGGATTACCCGTTCGGACGACCCGCGCCACGTGGCCGACGATATCTCAATTCGGGTTCTGGTTGGCGACGCCTCTCGCATGGCTTCGCAACTGATCGCTGGGCAGCTGAAGAGTAGCCGCAGCCCACGGTTTGAGACCATCCTGCCCAGTGGCTTCGCTTCCAAAACAATAGCGGACGAAATCATCAGGACCCGACCAGACGTCGCCCTTGTAAGCGGCGTGCTGCAAGATAGCTCCTTTGCCGGCTATTCCGTGCTGCGCACTATCCAGCCGCTGAACCTGGCCACGCGTCCCGTTCTGTTGCTGGAAGACTGCGAATACGATCTCGTGATTGATGCTTTCCGCTCTGGAGCCCGCGGAGTATTCTCGCGAGCCGAATCCAGTGAACGGCTATCCAGGTGTATCCATACCGTTCATAAAGGTCAGATTTGGGCCAGCACTCGGGAGATGGAATACATTCTCGGAGAGCTGGTGGCAACGCGGCCGCGTCGGATCATCGATGCTCAGGGATGCAGTCTGCTGTCGAAGCGCGAAGAAGAAGTTGTCGCCTTGGTAGCCGACGGCTTGACCAACCGCCAGATTTCCGAGCAGTTGAAGCTTAGCGAGCATACCGTCAAGAATTATCTGTTCAAGGTTTTCGAGAAACTGGGGATCTCCACCCGGGTCGAACTCGTGCTCTACGCCTTGTCCCAAAATCACCGGAGCGACTCCGCGATTGCCCCCCTGCGCCTGCCGCAACCGACAAGACGGCAATCCGCGACGTTACCGGTGGTTCCCGGACGGATCTAAGCCCTGAGCCCCAACCGAAATCAACACGGTTCCACTAAGATTCATCTCTTTTTCCTGCCCTTTCCCAGTTTCATAAGGAGCCGCAGCAGGATGAGCCGCTCCTCTTTTGACAGAACTTCGGCTGCCTCTTCCATTGCGATGGCGTGCTGCCGAAAAGTCTTGGTGCTGAGCGCGCGACCTTTCGCCGTGAGCTCGACCAGGCGCACGCGCCGGTCGTCCGTATTCTTGCGTTTCACAAGCGCTTTTTTCTCCAGCCGATCAACCGCGACACTGATCGATCCCGGCGTGAGCCATACTTTGGGACCAATCGTATTGACCGGCAACGGTCCCTTGTGGAGCAGCACCTCGAGGACGCGGAAATCTGACTCGCCGAGTCCGGCCCGGCTCAAGCTTAAGCTCTGCTCCGCTTGAGCCCTCAGGGCCTGAAAAGCCTTAATGAGCACCAACCAGACATGAACCCCAGACGTGTCTTGCATTTCTCTGCGTCCTTTCCCCATCCTTCTACATCATATCTATTGATATCGATTATATCGTCATCAATACACTTCCAAAAACGATTCGGACAAGAATCTGATGAGAACGACAAACCAACTGCCAGCCGTCCCCGGAAAGATCCCCGTCATCTCTCTCTGGGGTCTTTCCGGTCGATTTAAGAAAACTCTAAACAACAACCAGCAAAGGACAACGACATGACCATTATCTCTGTAATCGTCGGCAGCACGCGCCAGGGCCGGTTTTCTGAGAAGCCGGCAAAGTGGATTCTTCAAAACCTCCAGAAACGCGACGGAATCGAAGCGCGGCTGCTCGACCTTCGCGATTTTCCGATGCCCTTCTTTGATCAGCCCCTGACGCCTGCGATGCCCGGCCGCGCGCCTTACGAGAATGAGGTCGTCAAACGCTGGACCGCTGCAATAGCCGCATCGGACGGGTTTATTTTCGTCCCCCCGGAATATAACTACGGCCCCCCGGCAGTGCTGAAAAATGCGATCGACTGGGTTTATCCCGAGTGGAACCGCAAGGCAGCTGCTTTCGTAAGCTGGGGCAGCGCCATGGGCGCGCGCGGTGTCCAGCAGCTCCGGGAAACCATGCTAGAGGTCCAGATCGCCCCGGTTCGCTCGTCCGTCCACATTCCCGTTGCGACCCTTTGGGCACACTTCCAGGGCGGCGACGTCGACAAAGGACTTGCCGAGCTTGGAACGCAAGCCCAGACGATGATCGATGATTTGCTGTGGTGGACCACGGCTCTGAAGACAGCCCGCAAAGCCAAACAACTGAACTGAGACAACTGAATTGAGAAAGGACAACCCATGTCTAACCTGGAATCCGAATCCGATGACAAAACCGCTACTCGTCCTCTGACCGCAACCGTCACGACGCAAAATCCTGTTTCCCCCATCGCCAGGCGCACCCGCGGACAGAGTCACGGGCCGATCACGCGCCTGATGTCTCCATCCGACTTTGGCCATCTTTTGAAGCCCTTCGTATTCCTTGACCTCTTCGATACTCAGGGAAAACCAAATCCCTTTGCCGGTTTCGGGCTCCATCCACATTCCGGCATCGCCACCCTTACCTATGTTGCGGAGGGCAGCGTCCGCTATGAAGACACGAACGGAGCCACGGGCTTGTTGCCCGCCGGCGGCGTCGAATGGATGCGGGCCGGCGGTGGCGTCTGGCATGGTGGCGGATCCGGCGAACCGGGGCGGACGCGGGGCTTCCAGCTTTGGATCGCCTTGCCGCCGGAACTCGAACTGGGACCATCGGAGAGTGTCTATCTGTCACCGG
>DATFVD010000463.1:0-2902 GCA_035260505.1 Terriglobales bacterium | reverse complement strand
ATCCTTCCGCGCTCAAGTCCCGAACGGTCGTGACGCCGGCTTCGAGCGTTCGCATCGCGCCCTTGCGCGCCAGAAACACCTCCATGGCCGGCGGCGTATCGGTGATCTGCTTGAGCATAGGCAGGCCGCGGGCCTCTTCCGCATACATGGTCAAGTGCGTGTGTACATCGATCAGACCCGGCAGACCGGTGTACTTGGAAAGATCGATCGTCTCGACGCCGGCCGGAATTGTGGAGGCGTCCGTCGTGACGGAGCGAATCTTGCCGCCGTTGACGATCACAATCGCGTTCGTCCAAACTTTGCCTTTGGCATCCCACAATTTGCCGAAGCGCACGGCCTTGATGTTCTTGCCGCCAGGCCTCTCCTGAGCTAAACCGTTCGTTGATACGAGCGCCAGCAGCATCGCAACGGCGATCCGAAAAAAGCGCATGAGAACCGTCCCCCGCGCGCAAAGCAAACGCGCGCTGGTCCAGCGTTCTAATTCAGTTTTGGATGGAATGCAAACGACATTCGCCGCCCGGTAGTATCAGTTTGCGACTAGCCGACTGTAACTTTGCGACAGTTCGTTTTGATCTAACGAGGAACCGCGGCTTTCCAGATGCGTGCATGTCGATAGAACACTTCATCAGCAACGCGGTCAAAGACGAGCGTATCGTTACTCAGCCATTTCAAATCGTAGACTTCATCGGGGTTCTTCAGGGTAACCATGCGACTCTTGGCCCCAGCGGTGACTGGAACCACCAGGATCGTGGTTCCTCCCCAAAATTGGAGATCGGGACGCCCTTGGCTCGGATGGGGCTCGAAGGTCACATAGGCAACAGATTGCCCGCTTGGTGATGGCACTGGCAACCCTGCTGGACCATCGATCTTGATCTCCGTTTTCTGCGCGCCGTCAGGAGTGGTGATCACGAGCGTGGAATCCCTGAGGAAGACCAACCGCGAGCCATCGGCGAACCACGGGGTCCAGTCTGGCTGGATGTACCACCAGTCCTTATCTGGATGGATGCTGATTCTTCCCAAGTCTGTCCACGACTCTAAACGGAGGTCATAGACGCGGAGATCTGCCTGGGGGAATTCGCCAAAGACGGCCAGATATCGACCGTCCGGCGACGGAACCACGCGCTCCTGTCGAAAGACTTCCTCTCTCACGACCGTGCGGTCGGGCGTTTCAATCACTCCATGAGGGTTGTCGATGAGTCGGCTCCAAAGAATCGTCGCGAGGGAAGGCGAATATGCCACCCATTCCGTTGCTGGGTGCTTGTTCGGATCGTTTGGAATGCGCCCCTCCATGATTCGCTTTCCATCCGTCGAGACCAACGCGTATTTCCAGTCTCGATAGCACACCAGTTGAGTGCTGTCAGGCGTCCAGCCAGACAGGAAGTAGTCCTTAGCCAAAATTCTCGGAGTGGAGGTAGTTCTCATGCTCACAATGTTGATATCAGAAACAAGACTACTGCGTCCGAACCCAATCGTTCCCTCCCGTCTCCATCCCGTGCTGACATAGGCGACATACCTGCCATCTGGGCTAGGGATAGGATTGTAGGCATTGTCTGTGGTGAGCAGCGACTCGTTGGAATTCTGGGCCACTGCCCCAAGTGCGAGTATCAAAAGCGAAGCAAATAGCAGGACAAGCGTTCTGATCAGGTTAGGGGAGAGGTGATTCGCAATCTCGAAATCCTTTTGCTTCTGACGCATGCAACCTGGAAGGAATGGATTTGTTGTAGGAGGTGGCATCGATAATCAGAATACCCCGTCGCTAATTCATCGGGAAGTGAAATGGTTGGCCCATAAATGACGAACACAACCCAAATGCCTGAGGAAGCCCATATCAGTATGTGATGCGCGAAATGCTACTGGCGCGTGGTCTGCGCGGGCGCGGTGGCTGACGTGGAAGTGGCGACCGGCCGCATGGGCGCGGCTACGCCGGCGGTCTGTGAGCCGAGGCCGAGCTTTTGCAGCGTCCGCGCGTCGAGCTTGCCGCTGGGATTCAGCCCGTGCCCAGTCTGGAACTTCCGCATCGCATCGACCGTGGAGTCGTCCCACTTGCCGTTGGGCGTCCCGTTGAACGAGCCGTCCTTGGCGAGAGCTTGCTGAATCTCGGAAATGCGTTCGGGAGCCGGAGTCTTTTGCCCGCGCTCCCGCCGGTTGGAATGTTTGCTGGACCTTTTCCCCCGGGACCTGCTGCCAACGGCTGGCTTCGCCGAGCTGCGGGTGGCCTTCGCTGGCGGCGCCGAAGCGGACCACGCCGCTCCTGCTGCAAGCAGCAGCGCCAAGCCCGCGGTAATCGATGTCCGAAGTCTCATCCAGCCTCGACTATCTATCTATCTATATCGCGACAATGTATATCGCGAATGGGCGCGAATCGGCAATAGAACTATTGTTGGTTTCCCGCTGGTACGACACCTGGCAAGAACACCGTAAAGGTGCGGTCGCCATCGCCGCGACGCAGGACTTTGAACACTACGTTCATTCCGGGCTTTAGCTTGGCCACGGCATGCTTGTAGTCGTCCACGGAATTGATCGCCTCGCGGTTGATCTCCGCGATGACGTCGCCGCGGCTGAAGCCGAGGTCATCGGCAAAGCTCGCGGGATCGACATCGGTGACCAGCACACCGCGCTGGCCCTCCATGCCGACGCGCGCGGCGCGCTCCGGCGTGAGGCTGTCCACACGCAGACCGAACTCGGCCGGCGCGGATTCACCTTGCTGATCGCCGTTCAGGCGGCCAGCCTGCGTCGGGAAGACATGCGTGCGGTCTTCGACGACCGCGGTGGTTTCCTTCTGCGAGCGGTCGCGGACATAGCTGAGCTTGACTTTGCTGCCAATCGGCGCTTGCGCGATCGGGTTCACCAGGTCGTTGCCATTTTTCACAGGAGTGCCGTTCACGCTGGTAATGACGTCGCC
>DATFVD010000462.1:0-4730 GCA_035260505.1 Terriglobales bacterium | reverse complement strand
TGGGAATCGCGATGGTATACTGTAGGTCGCGCCGGAAAGCTTATTGGGGGATAGAGGAGTAAAGGACATGGGGCAGCAGGTAAAAGAATTATTTGACTGGGCGCGTCGGCGCAAGATTTTGGCTTCCGTATTCGTGGCGCTGACGCTTACCGTGGGCATTATGATCGGCTCGGTGGTTTCGGGCCGCGTTTCGGCGATGAAGACGTTCACTTTCGCCGGGACCAACGCGACGCCGCTGGCGGTGCCGGATCCCATTCCTTCCGGGGCATCGTTTTCCGTGATCGTCAATCGCGTCGAGCCGGCCGTGGTCAACATTGCCACCACGCAGGTTCTGGAGCGCAAGAACACCAAGAAGCGCCGCCCACAGCAGCAGTTTGACCAGGACGATCCCATGCAGGACTTTTTCGACCGCTTCTTTGACGGGCGCCAGGACGGCCCGCCGCAAGCGGAGCGCAGCCTCGGTTCAGGCGTGATTGTCGATAAGCGCGGCTACATTCTCACCAATAATCACGTTGTCGAGCAGGCCACCAAGATTCAGGTGCAATTGGACGGCAACAACCAGACGAAGTACACCGCGAAGGTTATCGGCGTCGATGAAGACACCGACCTGGCGGTGATCAAGATTGAGGCTAACAAGGATCTGCCCACCGCGAAGCTCGGCAACTCCGACGGCGTGCAAGTCGGCGATTGGGTGCTGGCCATTGGCAGTCCGTTTGGATTGCAAGCGACCGTCACCGCCGGAATCATCAGCGCGAAGGACCGCGCGGGCATCGGCGGCGCGGGGCACCAGTTCCAGAGATTTTTGCAGACCGACGCGGCGATTAACCCTGGCAACTCCGGCGGCCCGCTTGTCGATCTCGCTGGAGAAGTCGTCGGCATCAACACCGCCATCATCACCGGCAGCCGCGGCTATGAGGGCGTAGGTTTCGCACTACCCTCCACCACCGCCATCAGCGTCTACAACCAAATTATTTCGCAAGGGCGGGTAACGCGCGGCTCCATCGGCGTCAGCTTCCAGGAAGACCTGGGCACCAATGCCATCACCCTGAAGGAATTGGGCGCGCCGTACGGCGTGGTCATCATGAACGTCGAACCCGGCAGCCCGGCGGAAAAGGCTGGACTCAAGGGGGGCGACGTCATCACCAGCGTGAACGGCACTCCGGTGAAAAATGGCAACGACCTGGTGAACCCGATCGCGCAAGCGCCAATCGGCAGCAAGGTCAAGCTCAGCTATGTACGCGACCGCTCGCAGAAGGAAACCACTGCCGTCGTCGAAGACCGCACGCATGTCTTCCCGACACAGGCTGGCCGCCTGAACGGCGATCAGAATAGTGAATCCGCGCCGGCCGAGTTCGGCCTGCGTGTGGACAGCCTCACGCCGGAGCGCGCCGCGCGCGTCGGAATGGAGGGCCAGCGCGGTGTGCTGGTCACCGATGTCGATCCCGCGAGCTTTGCCGATGACCTCGGCTTCAGCCGCGGCGACGTCGTCGCGGAAATCAACCGCGAGGCGATCAATTCCGTCGACGACTACAAGCATGCCGTGGCCAAGCTAAAGCCCGGAATGAACGTAGTGTTCAAAGTCCTGCGTCGCGGCGATGGCGACCGCACCTTTACGGTGTTCTTGCCAGGTATCGTACCAGCGGGAAACCAACAATAGTTCTATTGCCGATTCGCGCCCATTCGCGATATACATTGGCGCGATACTGATAGATAGTCGAGGCTGGATGAGACTTCGGACATCGATTACCGCGGGCCTGGCGCTGCTGCTGACAGCAGGAGCGGTGTGGTCCGCTTCGGCGCCGCCAGCGAAGGCCACCCGCAGCTCGGCGAAGCCAGCGGCTTCCGGCGCCGGCAAGTCTCGCGGGAAGAGGTCCAGCAGGCATTCCAACCGGCGGGAGCGGGGGCAAAAGACTCCGGCCCCCGAACGTATTTCTGAGATTCAGCAGGCTCTCGCAAAGGACGGCTCGTTCAACGGGACGCCCAACGGCAAGTGGGACGACTCCACGGTCGATGCGATGAGGAAGTTCCAGACTGGGCACGGGCTGAATCCCAGCGGCAAGCTCGACGCGCGAACGCTGCAAAAGCTCGGCCTCGGCTCGCAAACCGCCGGCGTAGCCGCGCCCATGCGGCCGGTCGCCACTTCCACGTCAGCCACCGCGCCCGCGCAGACCACGCGCCAGTAGTACTTCCCACTTCACGATATTGAGATTGGCTTTCCACGAGCCGTGAGAGCGCCCGCACAAGCTTAGACGGTGAAGTGGGGGCAGTTTCCAATTTGTGCGTTTGTCGCGCGTGTGGATTACTTCCGAGCAGGGGACTGCGGGGCAGCCTTTCAGTGGTGACAAAAAACAAACGACTTACGCGTTTGGTTTCTGGGGAGTACCCCGTTACTAGGTTTGCCGCTCAAACGGCACGAACGAGTCTGGGTTGCAGGACAGCAGAGAAATGCTCATAAGGGTATTCTCTAAGGTGCACTTCCGCATTTGTCGATGGAGCCAGGGTCGATCTGGCAGAGCTTGACCTTCTCGTACAAGAAACCATCTTCGATGAAGCTGGCTCCAAAGGCACCGGCCTTTAGGAGATCGAAGTAGAGCGCCTTATGCTTGTCGTATTCCTCGTTGCTGATGACAACACCGTTGATCGGAAGACCGTCCAATTTAACCGCCGTTCCCGGTGGCCACAGCCAACCGCTCCTTCTAGCGCTCAAATGCGAGCCTGCAGTAGGATTGCGGTAATCCTGCTTGAGTTCTGGTAGAGCAGCGTCCGAGACGGTTACTTCCGCGACGTTCAGGCTGTCAAACGTTTTGCAATACGGTGCCCCTGGATTACAACCCGGACTATAAGTAACGCGATACAGCTTCTGGCCTTGTTCGAAGTAGACGTATCGGTTGGTATCGTCGTCCGGGGATTTTGTGGGATGAGTAAGCGGCAGCTTATTCAAAAAATCGTCCGCCAGCCGTTCGTGCATTACTTCAAAATTTCCTGGAATGCTCTGTACGCCGTAAAGCTGCTGCTTTCCTGCTTTCTCCTTTCTGTCATTAAATCCCTCCAAACTCATTTGTGGATAGGGCCATGCGAGGATCGTTAGACGTACTTTTTTCCCCGGCTTCAGCAAGAAATAAGCCTGGGAAGTAGCTTTCGCCGCGATTTCATCCATTCGGCGGAGAAGCGGTACGAGAAGGGACTCGCGGCCTGTTACTGAAACAACCTGATAACGCGAGCAAAGCAACGTCAACGTCGATGTTTCTGGCTTATCACCGGCCGGGACGGTTGTAGGTAGCGCGTCGAAGTTTGACGCTTGGAAGGCCTTCAGCAAATTGGAGAGTTCGTCACTTGAAAGCCGCCGCTGACTGAAGCCGCGAAACAACGGGTCCTGGTAATAGATACCGCCGTCGTTGTAGACGGTCACCAAATCTACAAAGGGCCCGTGATAAACGATCAGACGGCCGGAGCGATTAGCGCAGAAATCCTTTCCCGGGCGGTCGTGAAAGTAGGCGAGTGTTTCGGACACCTTCCGAACGTCGCTCAAGACGATTTTGCTGGAGGAAAGGTCATGTAGCGCGCTTTTCTCTGATGCGTAAAACCATCGGGCAGTGACCAAGTCATTGAATCGGAGCGTCGGCAGCACCACTTTGGAATTGCTGTCAACGTAATCATAGGAACGAATACCGCATGTATTGGGTTCGTATTGGTCGGCCGCAATGTTCTGCAATGGCCTTCCCTTGCCATCGAACCCCCGGAAATCCGAATCCAAAATTTCTACGATCAGCGGAGACGTCTGGAGAACCCGGCCGATGATCATGCTTTCGAAAAAACCTTCTGGCAAAACTATCGCCTTAGGAGTTGTGATGAATTGAAACCGCTTCTCGTCAAAAGGCTGCGATCTAGGCTTCTGAGCAGTGAGTGGACAATCTGCACAGCGAGTCGTGCCAGGGGACACGGTGGACGACTGCGCTGAGCATTTGAGATATCCCAAAACCCAAATGCAAGCAAGCAAGCCAATTGGCGCCATCTTGGCGAGTCGAAAATGACACGCAACTCGTGAGTTTCTGGTCATTCAATTATGACCGCAGTGAAACATTGAATTGCACATGCCTTCTTCAGTTTAGTCGAAAAATCCATGTCTCCGCGGTGAAGGTCGCTAGATTGCTAACGGACCACGCGGGCAAGTCCTGGTAATTTCGGCTAATCGGGAACTGACACTACCGGGCGGCGAATGTCGTTTGCGTTTCATTCAAAACTGAATTAGAACGCTGAACCAGCGCAGATGCGCTCTTGCGCGCGCGGGAGGCTGATGACCATGCGATTGTCTCGGTTCGCAATTGCGATGCTGCTGGCGCTGGTGTCTACGTGCGTTCTGGCCCAGGAGAAGCCCGGCGCGAAAAACCCCAAAGCCGTGCGCTTCGGCAAGCTGTGGGACGCCAAAGGCAAAGTTTGGACGAACGCGATTGTGGTCGTCGACAGCGGCAAGATTCGCTCCGTCACGATGGACGCTTCTGCAATTCCAGCCGGCGCCGAGACGATCGATCTCTCCAAGTACACCGGACTGCCGGGTTTGATCGACGTGCACACGCACATGACCATGTATACGGAAGAGGCCCGCGGCCTGCCTATGCTCAAGCAGATCACCGATACGCCGCCGGCCATGGAGGTGTTTCTGGCGCGCAAGGGCGCGATGCGAACGCTCGAAGCCGGCGTCACGACCGTTCGGGACTTGAGCGCGGAAGGAT
>DATFVD010000461.1:0-16318 GCA_035260505.1 Terriglobales bacterium | reverse complement strand
GGTATCTTGCGCTTTGTGGAAATTTTCCCACGTAAACACCGCGATGAATGCTAAAAGCACAGCGTATATCACCCCCACTACAGCCATGATGAACCCCGCTACATCGTTGTGAACACGCCTAGTTTCCCACGGAACTAATTTGTGAAAACACGTCAGAAAGGCCAGGCTAAGGAAAACCGCGCTGAACACGATAATGCAACCGTTGAGCCAAGTCGGATGGCTGTAGATCCAGTCACGTAGGATGTTCAGGAAGGAAGCAATTGTCTAAGGATCCTGCGCAAGCTGTCGATTTTCAATTAAATCGTAGCCTAGGCATCAATGAGTTCTCATCTAAATCTACGAATTAATTTGAGAAAGTTTCTTCAGATAAATCGTCGACCGCTAAGTATGTGCCGTCCGAAGCACCGCGCGAGAGCGCTAGTAGAAAGGCTAGCGGTGCGCGAGCAACAGCTCGTTCTCACCAAGCCCCGACGCTATTCTTGCTCGCCCCCGTCTTCGGATTCCGGCCCCACCCCCAGCAGCTTGTCCACCTCCGCCTGAATCCGAGCACTTCGACGTTCATTGTCTTCATGCTCGCTCCGGCTGATCACGATCCCAGTTGGTGCTCCTTCCCGGCTCAGATGTCCACTGAGTTCAGGTGCCACCTGGGGCTCTAATCCCGCAGGCGCGGGACTGGTCTCAACTTCTCGGATCGAATGTTGTCCATCAGGATGATGCGTGTACTCACTGCGCCGCCGTAACCCCATAAACTCCAAATCTTCCACCACGACGATCTCGAAGTTTTTCCCAGTGTTCATGTTATTCTGAATCCCAACGTTGAGTTGAACTTCGGGCTTCGAAAATTCGTTTGGGTAGCGACGTTCAAGCATCCAAGCAAGGGGGGCGAACCCTTCTTCTCCGTGCGAGTTTACGACCTGAACGACACGGGCAAGAACCACGGCATTTTGCTGGGCACGAGCGGCTGGAAACCGTAACTCTTGAAGCGCAGTTGCAGTCTCCGGTGTGGGTCAAGTCATGCCGACAGTGCATCAAAAACACGCCTCGCCCGCTAGGTGGGTTGCTCTAACGGATACCGGCTAACGTCTGACTAACCACACGGTTTACGGCGACCTCGAAAGTCGACGGTTTACGACTGTTGATTTCGAACCGCCCCATCGCCGAAGTTCGTTATCAACACGGGATGCCCCCAGGACACCTACGATAGGAATTTTGTTCCGAAACCTGATTTGACGCGCTAGTATAAAGGAACACGCAATTGTTTGTGGACCGGAACAACAGTTGGGCTGTGCTGGCCGCCTTCGCACCACTCGGTGGAGCGTGGTGTTGCTTTTTGGGCTCTCAAGCTGCGGCTGAAGAGCGGTTAGGGCCATGAGCACGGAGCCCCAACGCACCTGCCCGAGTTGCGGCAACGAGCTTTCCGGAGCGATGGAACTCTGTCCGGTATGCATGCTTCGCCAGGGTCTTGCTGGCGGGGCTGAGTCCGGCGAGTCTTCTGCTTCCGAGGATACGGTCAAGCTGCCGACATCGGAACAGGCCGTGCAACGATTTGAGCACTATGAGCTGGTGATGGGTGAAGACGGGAAACCGGTCGAGTTGGGTCGCGGTGCAATGGGGATCACTTACAAGGCGCTCGATGTCGATCTCCACTGCCCGGTGACGCTGAAAGTCATCAGCGAGCGATATCTCGGTGATGAATCGGTGCGGTTGCGTTTTTTACGCGAAGCCCGCGCTGCGGCCAGCGTTCGTCACCCGAATGTTGCATCGGTTTTCCACCTAGGCCGAACCGGTAAGAATTACTTTTACGCGATGGAGTTTGTTGAGGGGGAAACGCTCGAGAATTTCATCAAACGCTCCGGCCAGCTTGCAGTAGAATTGGCCCTCGAAATCGCGACGCAGGTCGCCGCCGGTTTGGCTGCGGTGCACAAGCAGAAGCTCGTCCACCGGGACATCAAACCAAGCAACATTATGGTGGATTTGGAGGAGGGAGGCGCTTTAACCGCGAAAATTATCGACCTTGGGCTGGCCAAGCCCGCACCTGACGCGCCTGTTGAAGCCGCGATTTCAACTCCCGGAGCTTTCGCCGGTACACCGGAGTTCGCTAGTCCAGAGCAGTTCGCCGGAGTTGGCGTGGACATCCGCTCGGACCTCTACTCACTGGGCGTCGTGCTCTGGGAGATGTTGACCGGGCACGCAGTATTCAGGGGCTCCCCGGCTGAGGTGATGTATCAGCATCAGCACGCACCGTTACCACTTCAACGACTCGAAGGTATTCCGCAGCCAGTTGTCTCTCTCCTGGAGGTCCTGCTGGAGAAAGACCCGTCCCGACGTTTCCAGAGCCCGGCCGAGCTTCTGAATGCGATACCCGCGATAACAGGCGCTATCGACGCACGGCGTAAAATCACTCGTCAGAACCTGCAGAAGACGCCCTCTGGCACTTCGCGTGTCGCAACTCGCATGCCGCCAACAAGACTCGCACCGAAGAAGATTTCCGTAGCGAGATTGCCAGTTACCGGAAGCGATGTTTTTGGTCGAGAGGAAGACATCGCTTTTCTGGATCGTGCATGGGCAAGCAAGGATATCAATCTCGTTACAATCGTTGCCTGGGCTGGGGTCGGGAAGTCCACACTCGTTAACCATTGGCTCCGACGGATGGCTGCAAATCATTACCGGTCTGCGGAGTTCGTGTTTGGCTGGTCCTTCTACAGGCAGGGCACCAGTGGGGGCACTTCGTCAGCAGATGAATTTCTTGACGCGGCTCTTACTTGGTTTGGAGATCCAGATCCACGGCTCGGAACGGCCTGGGAAAAAGGCGAAAGATTGGCGAAACTCGTCGCCCGTCGTCGAACCCTATTGGTTCTGGATGGCCTGGAGCCGCTCCAAAACCCGCCTGGTCCACAAGAAGGACGGGTACGTGAGCCTTCTCTCCAGGCGCTGCTAAGAGAGCTGGCCGCCTTTAATACGGGTCTTTGCCTGATTACTACGCGGCTACCGATCGCCGATATAGCGGGTCACGAGCGCACCTCGGCTTTGCGTCGCGAGCTGGAACAACTATCCGCCGATGCTAGTGCAAAGTTGCTCCGAGCGCTGGGCATCAATGGGCCTGAGACGGAATTGCGAAACGCCAGTGACGAGTTCAGCGGCCATTGTCTTGCTCTGACCCTTTTGGGCAGTTATCTAACAGATGCTTACAATGGAGACATTCGCTGCCGCGCAGAAGTGTCAACACGTCTTGCTCACGATGTCCGACAGGGAGCTCATGCCAGAAGGGTAATGGAATCTTACCAAACCTGGTTTGGGGAGGGTCCTGAGCTGTCCGTTCTCCGCATGTTGGGTCTATTCGATCGGCCGGCGGACGAAAAGGCGCTTGGAGCCTTGTTGAGAACGCCTGCTATCCGCGGCCTAACGGAGTCGTTGACGGATTTGAGCCCAACCGAGTGGCGAACGATTCTTGCCAAGCTAAGAAGAGCGAGACTCATAGCTGGGGAAGATCCGCATAATCCTGGGCATCTGGATACGCATCCTCTCGTGCGTGAATACTTTGGCGAACAGCTTCGGAATCAGCTAACGGACGCTTGGAAGGAATGCAATAGGCGGCTCTATAATCATTATCGAACGCTTGCGCCGCAGCTGCCAGATAGTTTTCGGGAGATGGAGCCACTTTTCTTAGCAGTAACCTGCGGCTGCAATGCCTGTTTGTTTCGTCAAGCGCTACATGAAGTTTACATTCAGCGGATTCAGCGGGGAGATGTCTCCTTTGCTTCTAATGTCCTCGGGGCCAGAGGGGCGTTGCTTTCGGCATTAGCCCCTTTCTTTAAAGGGGGACGCTGGGGCTCACTGGCAGAAGAGAGCGTGGCGGGACAAAGTCTAACCGCAGAAGACCAGCTCTTCGTCCTCACGGAGGCGGGGTTATATCTAATGCACACGCGAGGAATGGAGGCACCGGAGGCGCGGATTTGTTATGAGCGCGCGGAGCCCTTATGCCATTCACTTGATTGTCCAGCGCTCCTGTATACCGCGTTGATGGGGCAGTGGTACTATTCTCTGATGACTGACAAGCTGTCGGCCACGCTGCAGATTGCCAAGCGCGTTTACTCGCTGGCACAGCGGCAGAACGATTCTCGGATACTGCTGGGCGCCTGCTACGCTTTGACGGTGTCATTTTACTATTTCGGCGATTTCGAGACCGCGCGGCAATACGCGATGCTCGGGGTCCAGATCTGGCGCTCGGAAAACGTACAGTCTCCGGTGCAGGAGCTCATCGCGCCCGCCGTCGCTTGTCTGGTCTGGATAGCCCTCTCCGAGTGGCACGCGGGAGAGATTACCTCTTGCCAGACGACTATGGCAGAAGCGATCGGACTAGCGAGGAAGCTCAATGATATGGCATCGTTAGGCTTGGCTCTTTATTGGGCCGGGTTGCTCGCCCATTTTGATAGCAATCCCGATGAAGTGGAACGCTTGGCGTCGGATTTGATCGAACTCTCAACGCATCAGACGTTTGCCAGTTGGCTGCCCGGTGGAGTTGTTCTACGAGGTTGGGCGCGCAGCGCTTCGGGCAAATTAGCTGAAGGAATCTTGTTCATCGAAGACGGAATACGAGACTACCAAGCAATCGGCGCGGTCCTACGTCTGCCGTATTTTCTGGCATTAAAAGCCGAAGCTTTGCACCTTGCGAACCGTAACTCCGAGGCCCTTGAGACGATAAAGGTCGCGGAAGCGCTAGCCGAAAGATCTGAAGGTCGTTGGTGGTGTGCCGAGATGCACCGGCTGCGCGGCGTGTTTCTCGCGGCTATGGGCGCCGATGAAGTGCAAATTGAAGCTTCATTCTGCGAAGCCATCAGAATCGCAAAGAAGCAGAAGTCGGTTTCGCTAGAGAAACGCGCTGAAGCCACCCACGCAGAATATCGCCGCCAAAAAGTGAGCGCGTCAGGAGGGCAGGGGTTCCGACTACCTCTTTGCTAAAAGAGAGTGAAGCGGCGGGGAACCAGAGCGCTTTCCTCAACCGACTCTCTCTTTCTGATCAAGGCGATTGAATCTTTGAGTCCTCATGAGGGATTTCGCAATCCGGCCGCCCCCGCCCAACCCTGAATTATCGGCAGGAAAAACCGGTTGACGGCTCCAGTCCCAAGAAACGAGCAAGAATTTCGTTTCGTTGTTGCCGCTAATACTGACGAAGAACGATTTGTTCAAACGAGAAAATATGCCCAAGCGGCTCCCGATAATCGACAGGCGATGCCCCACGATCTTCATGCCTTTCGTGCTATTGCTCCACTTATCTTGACGCGCACAGGCGGCTGCCGGCCGACAAACACAGGCTAGCGTACACCGCTTTTGCGCAAGAATTCGACAGGCGCCGCACGATCCCGAGAGCAGCCACTGGGTCGACGGTCGATGTTCTCGCTGGACCCCAATGGTTCAGCCCTCGCAAGAAATTAGCAAATCGTATGGCCACAAAAGTTTGGTTCACTTCAGCGATTAAAGGACGGTGGACCCGCGGCGACATTAGCGTGTTTGGATTCACCCTTTCGCTGGTACTTCTCGGCACGATCCTTTCGGCACACACTGACCGTCCGGTCTTCTGGCTATTAGTCGGACCCGGACCGGTAGCCATCGGATTCACTCTCATCACATTTCTCAGACAAGGATTCGGCAGGCGCAGGTGATCCAACCCGTCTGAAATGGCCTCTGATTGAAACGAGAAAACAAGCCAGGATGAAACGCATTTTTTTCGCCCTCGCATTGGCGATGGCCCTTAATCACGCCGCATGCGGCGCTGGCAAAAGCACGACTAGCGGCACTTCATCGAAAGCGCCGGCCGCACGGAACGCCAAACGCCAAACGCCAAACGCCGAGCGCCAAGCGCCAAGCGCCAAGCGCCAAGCGCTCATCCGTCAGAATTCCTGGCGCATCTCCACCTGATGAATCGCGCCTTCCGCCGCCAGCACGCTCGAATACAGTGCAAAGCCCGTAACCTCGAACATGCCGAAGTTCGTCTCTGTGTATCTCCGTATGAACGGCTGAAGTGCTTGGCGGGAAATGCCTTTCGCGCGCCCGATGGTGATATGCGGATGAAAGGGTTTAAGATCCGCTTCGAGCCCCGCATGAAGGACCGCATCCTGAATGCGTCGATGCAACGCAAAGAGGTGAGGATGTCCTTTCCCCACACCTGCCCAGACGACCGATGGGCGGCCATAGGCGTTGAAGGCGCCGACGCCGCATATTGGCAGGAAAAATTGCGGCACCCGCACCTCGCGCAAAGCTTCGCGCAGCCGTTCCTCTGCCGGTGCTCCCACGTTACCGAGAAAGTTGAGCGTCAAATGAAACTGTTCCTCGGTAAGCCAGCGCAGGTCGGTTAAATGTGGATCGAGTGAGAGCAGCGTCGTCCGGCAACTCGCCGGAAGTTCGAGACCAACGAAGAGTCGTTTCGGCGGTGGCACCTGCAAGAATAGCGCGACTCGGCAAAGGCTAGCAAGGAGCAGTAATGTGCCAACGTAGCTGCAGCTTCCAGCTGCGAAACGGGGTCGTACGCGGAATACGGGTCGCTGAATGTACTCGCTGTGTCGACATCGAAAAACAGCGTACTGCCGACACTCGAAAAACTCGGCATCGGTTTCGTTCCTTACAGCCCACTCGGCAGAGGTTATCTCTCCGGCACTTTGAACGAGGACACCAAATTTGACAGCGGTAACGACAATCGCGCCACCTTGCCTCGCTTCACCGCAGAGGCGATGAAAGCGAACCGGATCCTGGTGGATTTGCTCAACGAACTCGGTCAACGGAAACGAGCGACTTCGTCCCAGATTGCGCTTGCCTGGGTGCTTGCTCAAAAACCTTGGATCGTTCCTATCCCGGGAACCACCCAGCTGGAGCGTCTGGAAGAGAATCTGAGATCGGTAGACTTGGAGCTGACCCCCGACGAATGGCGCGACCTTAATCACGCCGTCTCGAAGATTAAGTTACAGGGGGATCGATATCCCGCAGCTCAGGCGAAACAAGTCGGACACTGAAGATGCTCTCCCCAATGGAGAGAGTCAGGGACGAGCAATGCTATCAATGCGGCTACACCGAAGAAAACTATGCCCATATCATCCTAAAAACCGTGCCCGGAAAGTCCGAACAAGAGAAAACTCGACTCGCCGAAGAGATCACGCAGGCCGTGATGGATGTCTTGCACTACGACGCAGATTCGGTGTCGGTCGCCATCGAAGAAATCAAACCGCAGGATTGGGCCGAGAAGGTCTATATCCCCGAAATCCTTAACAGTCCGGAGAAGCTCTACAAGAAACCGGGATACACAATGCAAAAAGGTAATTAAATTATGAACCTATCATTTGAAAACAAAGTCGCTCTCGTCACTGGCGCGGGTTCCGGCATTGGTCTGACGACAGCCAGAGGCTTCGCGGAGGCGGGAGCTGCGGTGGCGCTGGCAGATCTTAACGAGAATGCGGTTCGCTCTGCGGCGGAAGAACTCATCTCCGCCGGGCACAAAGCGATGGCCATCCGGTGCAATGTCGCTGACGAAGCTGAAGTAGCAGCAATGGTCGAGCGGACGGCATCCGTCTTTGGTCGCCTCGATGCCGCGTTCAACAACGCCGGTGTGCAGTGTGCTGCCGCGGAGACCGCCGACGCCAGCAGCGAAGAATTCGACCGCGTGAACGCGATCAATCTGCGCGGCGTGTGGAACTGCATGAAGTACGAGCTGCGCCAGATACGCAAGCAAGGAAGCGGCGCCATCGTCAACTGCTCTTCGATTGCCGGCGTGATCGGCATCCCCGACCGAGCGATGTACCACGCATCCAAGCACGGAGTGATCGGGCTAACGAAGAGCGCTGCGCTCGAATATGCCTCCAGAGGAATCCGCATCAACGCGGTGTGCCCAGGGACGATCGAAACGCCAATGGTTGCGGACATGTGGGCTAAGGACCCAGACGCGATGAAAGAAAACTTGAGAGACTTGCCGATTGGGCGAATGGGTCGGCCGGAAGAGATCGCCGCTGCCGTTCTTTGGCTTTGCAGCCCCTGCGCAAGCTTCGTGATCGGCCACGCACTCGTTGTGGACGGCGGGTACACAGCACGTTGAGGTCGAATACTGTCGAGCAGAATCCGTGACGACATCTCGAAAGACGAATTGCGCAAGCCCGTAAACTCAGCCCGATGATCGGCGCACGCGCCCGTTCCGTGACAGTCAAGGTCATACCGAGCGAATCAATCCATGATCACCGATGAGACACCGTGAGCATGCCGGGCACAGCCGCGACCGGCAGCCTCGGTTCCTGCGAGCGTGCTACCGCTGACTGCTGCCGCCCGAGAGATCTCCCGTAGGCAAGCACAATGAAGATAAGCATCAAAACTCAAGATCGGGTACTCACGGCTACTTTGATCGACAACGAAATGACTAAGGATTTCGTTCGAGGAGCATTACGTCCAGGCGCCACCTCTTATTTAGCAACAGATCTTCAGTGTTAGCTCAGCAAACGCGAGGTCGCCCACGGACATTTTTGCAGTCGCACTTGGTTTTACCTCTACGCAGCAACGTTCAATTTCTTTGCAACCTTAGCCAAGTCATACGTTGCCTTTAGATTCATCCAGAAGCGCGCGCCAGTGCCAAGTTCCCGGCCAAACAACAGCGCTGTTTCTGCCGTGATTGCGCGCTGAATAAAAGGGAACAAGCGCCGAATTAATAGTTATGTGAAGAATTGAAGGAGAGAACAATGCCTCATGTTATCGTAAAGCTCTACCCCGGAAGATCAGAACAGCAGAAGGCTCGACTTGCCGAAGAAATAGTTAAAGACCTTGTCGGCATTGCAAAGTGCGAAGAGAAATCGGTTTCAGTAGCTATTGAAGAAATCAAACCGGAGGATTGGGCAGAGAAGGTCTATAGGCCCGATATTTTAAACAGCCCGCAGAAGCTATACAAGAAACCAGGATATAACCCATTTGAATAGCACGGGAATCGACAAGCAACTCGAACACGGCGACGCGTCACCGGGTAGAGTCGACCCGAACAGCCGCTGCTTGGGGAACACCGTATACCTCGCCGAAGTCGGGAGGGCTCCGAGGACCTTGAATCGCCAACATCGATCATATGAGGGAACTCGAACAACTCCTTGGTCTGTTCGTCGCGGCCGTGATTCTGGCGGCTGGGGCGCGCCGCGTCGGAGCACCTTATCCGGTATTCCTGGCGCTCGGCGGTGCGCTGCTGGCGTTTCTTCCAGGCGTGCCCGCGTTCAGCGTCCCTCCCGAGCTTGCGCTAGCGCTCTTCGTCGCGCCGGTGCTGCTCGATGCGGCTTACGACGCGTCGCTCAGAGATCTCAGGGATAATTGGGCGCCGGTGACCGGCTTGGTTGTATTCGCGGTTGGATTCACGACCGCCGCTGTCGCCGTCGTCGCCCACACGCTCATACCGACGATGCCATGGGCAGTGGCGATTGTGCTCGGTGCGGTCGTGGCTCCACCCGACGCGGTGGCGGCAACTGCCGTGCTCCGCCCCTTGCGACCGCCTCATCGCATCCTGACGATCCTCGAAGGCGAAAGCCTGCTGAATGACGCCAGTGCACTCCTAATCTACCGCCTGGCGGTTGGAGCCGTCGCGGCCAACGGCTTCTCTATCGCGGCCGTTGCGCCAACCTTCTTACTCGCGGTGGCCGGCAGCTTGGTCGTAGGCCCGGCGCTCGGGTGGCTCGTCCTGCGGTTGTTGGAACGTGTGCAGCACGTGCCGACCGCCATCATTCTTCAGTTCGTCACCACGTTCGGCGTGTGGATGCTCGCCGATGGCGTTGGGCTCTCCGGTGTGTTGACGATGGTGTGCTACGCCATCACGGTGGCTCGGACTGCGCCTGAGCGGACTCCCGCATGGATACGCATACCGACCTATGCCGTGTGGGAGACAGTCGTGTTCGCGCTGAACATCCTGGCCTTCATCTTCATCGGTCTGCAGATTCGGCCCATTCTCGAGAGCCTGGCAGCGGCGGATCGGGGCCGATACTTCGCCGTCACCGGCGCGGTCCTGCTGACCGTGATCCTTGTGCGCCTCGCCTGGCACATGTCCTTCAACGCAGTCCTCAGGTGGCGAGACCGCCGGTTCGGTTTTCATCCGCCACGGCCGATGCTGCGGCCGACCATCGGGAGCGGCTTGATTATTTCGTGGGCCGGCATCCGAGGCATTGTCTCTCTGGCTGCAGCACTGGCGCTGCCATCGGCGTTTCCGTATCGCGACCTGATCGTGCTGACCGCGTTCTCGGTCGTCCTCGGCACGCTCGCGGTCCAAGGACTGACGCTCAAGCCCCTCTTGCGCGCGCTCGATTTGCATGACGATGATCCTGTCGGTCGCGAACTGAGTGCGGCGCGTGAACGCGCGTTGCGTGCGGGCCTTGCGAGCTTCGCGCGGGACCGATCCCCGATCGCGGACGTCGTCCGGCAGGAGTTCACGGCACGTCTGGGATACGAACGAGCGGATGCTGACGCAGGCGATGCCACGCGCTCCGCACACAGCGAACTTCTTCGTGGAGCACTCCAGGCAGCCCGGCAAACTGTTCTCGCCATGCGTGCCAACGACGAGATCGGCGACGATGCGTTTCATCGGATGGAAGAGGAATTAGATTGGCTTGAAATGGCAGGTGGTAGAAAGGGGGAGTGACCGTGAAGCACAGGCCAACGTTCCGAAAGAAAGATTATCCAGTGTCGGAGATCCGACGCTATTTGGAACCGGGTCCCGCGGTGCTGGTGAGCTCGGCGTGGAAGGAAAACACCAACATCATGACCATGGGGTGGCACATTGGTGTTGGAATTCTCTCCATCGCTCGTGGCCTGTTGCATCTCCAACGCCAACCACAGCTTCGAGATGATCCGCCGCAGCCAGGAATGCGTGATCAACGTGCCAACCACCGATCTGGTGAACGAGGTGATCGGCATCGGCAGCAACTGCTCCGGCGCCCAGGTGGATAAATTCAAAGCGTTCGGGCTCACACCCGCCCCTGCCACAAAGGTGAGCGCCCCGTTGATCAAAGAGTGCTATGCGAATTTTGAATGCCGCCTGGCCGATGGCAGCCTCATTTCGAAATACGACCTGTTCATTTGGGAGGTAGTCAAAGCACATGTGGCCAGCTCCCCGAAGTATCCCAAGACTGTGCACTACCGAGGTCAGGGCGTCTTCATGATCTCCGTCCCTCGATTAGCCTACGTAAAAAATTTAAGGCGGAGCACTTGTGAAACAATTTGCTCAAGTACTACGAACAACCTCCCGCGCATTTCTCGACGCCTCTTAACCTTAGGAGAGCACACTTTTCCGCAAGAATCCGACAGGCGCCGCACAATCCCTAGAGCAGCGGCTTGGCCGATGGTCTCGCCGAGCCTAAATGTCACAGGAGTTTACCATGTCCGTTAATTCCTCCCAACCACCTGCGGCGGCTCCTCCCGTCGTGGCGGCGCTGCTGCCGATCATCGCGGTGGTCTTTATAGCCTTCCTCGTCATCGGTCTCGCGCTACCGGTGCTCCCGCTTCATGTGCACCAAGACCTGGGCCTCGGCACCTTCGTGGTCGGCCTCGTCGCCGGCGCGCAGTTCGCCGCGTCCCTGCTCTCACGGTTCTGGGCAGGGAACTACGCCGACAGCCGGGGCGCCAAGCGTGCACTTGTCACCGGCCTGCTGGTCGCTGCGGTAGCCGGGCTGCTCTACCTCCTATCGCTCCGCTTTGTCAGCGAGCCGGAGACATCGGTCACGATCCTGCTGCTGGGCCGGGCGGTGCTCGGCGTGGCGGAGAGCTTCATCGTCACAGGTGCGTTCACCTGGGGACTGTCGCTCGTGGGGCCACAGAACACGGGCAAGATCATGGCTTGGGTCGGGACGGCGATGTACGCGGCCTTCGCGATCGGTGCACCGGCTGGCACCAGCCTCTACGCCGCCCACGGCTTCGCGGCGATCGCGCTGGCTACGACGCTGATCCCGCTCGCCACCCTCCTACTCGTCGCGCCGCGCCGCCCGCTGGCGCCGCTGCCCCACGTCCGCCCGGCAGTCACCAGGGTCATCGGTTCCGTTTGGGTGCCGGGTCTCGGCCTGGCGCTCAGTAGCGTCGGCTTCGGCGCGATCACGACGTTCATCGTGCTGCTCTTTGCACAACATGGGTGGGGCAAAGCATGGCTCGCTTTTACGGTTTTGAGCATCGCCTTTATGGCGGGACGCCTGACCTTCGGCCACCTGCCGGACAGGATCGGCGGCGCCAGGGTTGCGTTGGTCTGCGTGCTGATCGAAGCGGCTGGCCAGGCGCTGATCTGGCTAGCGCCTTGGTCCACACTGGCGTTGTTAGGGGCGGCGGTCACCGGCTTCGGCTACTCACTCGTTTACCCCGGCTTTGGAGTGGAAGCGGTCCGTCACGCGCCACCGCAGAGCCGCGGCCTCGCCATGGGAGCCTACACTGCTTTTCTCGATTTGGCCCTGGGATTCGCCAACCCCGCGCTGGGGTTGGTCGCGAGCGGGGCCGGCTTGGGCGCGGTTTACCTCGTCAGCACGCTGGTCGTGCTCTGCGCCGCGGCTATCGCACTGCGGCTCCTAAATACGCCGTCGCTCGACATGGCAACCAGGAGTCAACATTATGAGCAGTAACATCGAAGGAAAAGTCGTCGCCATCACGGTGCGCGAGGCGCAGCTGGTGCTGGGTTCGACAATCGTCGACTTGAAGCGAGCGTTCGGCACCCGCGCAAGAATTTAGAGGGCGCGAAGCGTGCCTACTATGGCCTGTAAGCGTCTTACCAACTACAGGTTGACGGCGTCGTCAGATTTCGACGATTTGTTTCTGGCAGCCCAAGCGCTGGCGTGAGTTCAGCAACTCGATTAATCGGAAAATCGGCTAAGCCCGGCAAGACAGAACCGAGGTAGTCGCGGACCGATAGGCTCACGCGGCGACAAGTTTCGACAATCGAAAGTATGGCGGCTACTCATGGTCCAGCCTCCTTACTTCCTAGGTGGATCCAGTTCTTGCGGTTATACAAATCTTTCCATAATGCTCTGCATTGAGCAGATAGTGATTCGACGCGGTCATTCTGAAACAAAGCGAGGCTCGGTTCATGAGCCCGTTATTAACCAACGACCGAAGCCCGCTTTGCGGACGGCTGCATGCGCATATCAACGCCTACCTTAAAGCTTCTCGAAGGCGTGGCTATAAACAGCACACAAGGCCCGATTCGCTGCTCGCCGATCTCGACGATTGGCTCGTGCGAAAGGGCCATCGTGTGATCGATCTCAACGAGACGATGCACTAGAGCGTTTCTTGCGCTATCACATGCGCCGGCGGCATTCCCGGCGCCAAGCCGCCTAACGACCCAAGCTCAGCGACCCGGTCCGCGGGACGTGTGGATGGCAACCGTAGCGCGATGGCCGGGTTCGCTATAGCGCATGGTTAGGCGGTTGAGGCACCACTTTCTCTTGCCACTTGAAGCCTTTCAAAGCGCAACAGTGACGCGCAAGAAGGTTGCAGGAATGGACGTCGCATCCTTGCGTGGGCTTTTGTTTTGGCTGTTGAACAGATCTTCCAGCTCCTTCTGCAGATCAGCTGCCCGACCGTTCTTCTCCGCGGCTTCGAAGGCATTCATGGTTGGCCCGTAGTATTGCCTGAATGCATCAACGAACTCTGAGGGTGCGCTGGGATAGTTGAACGTGTACGTCTCTCTGGCGAAGGATATCTTCTCTGCTGGAACTCCCGCGCCAGCGAATCGCTCTATCACGTTGCTCTCGATCCCCCACGTCGTTGGGCTGATGAAGCCTTCCGGCGGTGGCGGCGTGTATGAGGAACTGATCTTCAAAATTTGCGCCACCAACGTCGGATCATTCGGAATCCAGTTCCCCATGATCATCCGGCCTCCGGGCCGGGTCACGCGCACCTTCTCCTTGGCCACCTCAAACGGTCTTGGCGCAAACATCGCTCCAAAGATGCTCACGACGAGGTCAAATGTCTGGTCTTCCAACTCGTGCAAATTCGACGCATCGCCTTCCTGAAACCTACAGTTCGTGAGGCCCTGCACCGTTGCGCGCTTGTTACCAGCCTCAACTAGGTTCTTCGCGATATCGACTCCCAACACGTCCGCTCCGAGTCTCGCCGCTGGTAAGGCAGTCGTCCCATCGCCGCATCCCAGATCCAAAACCTTGAGCCCTTTCGTGATTCCGAGTCGTGCGACCAGCGCCTCTCCGCTCTCTCTCATGCTCTCGGCAATCCGAGTGAAATCGCCTTTTTCCCACAGTGCTTTGTTTGGATTTATTGGGGTACTCATAAATTTAGCTGCTTCGGCTTCGAATAAGAACGAAATATGGTTATAGAACTATCTTAGATGACTAGAGCTGGGCTTTATTAAAAGTTCACTCTACTTGTGACGAGTATAACACCTACAATGAAGTTGAGCGTTCACTCTTGGGAACAAAGATCGGCCCAGTCTGGTACGGCGTTATCCGTAGAGCATTCCCTGATCCTCGTAAATAGAACGAAAGGCCCATGCCAGGGCGTTCTCTGTTTGATAACCGACTTTTGTCGAGGGAGGCACCTACGAGGGTCGCTTGCAAAATTTCAGTCAATCTTCAACGTTCAGCTCGCTTTCAGCAATCGTTGTTAGTTACCCGGCTTCCATCATCAAAAAAAGCTCTTCCCGGGTGTGACAATGACCGCACCGGCAACGGGCTTTATGTCCCCGACCGTGAATATCCCATTTGCGTGATTTGATCCGTCTCCGACCAGGTTCGGCTTCCGAGAGTGAAGCGCAGCAGTTGCTGAGCTTGAATTCTCGAGCTCAGCGACAAGCAGCTCCTGCAGTTGCGGGACAACCGCGTCGAGCTGGCTCAGAAGCTAATCAAGCTCACATCCGAGATACGGACCGTCCGATTTGACTCTCTCAACGCGGTGGCAACCAAGCCGGTGAACTTCGAGCAACTGCGCAAAAACGCAAAGAGCATTTCGGATTTGCGGCTCCAGCGTAAGACCGCTGTAATCGACGCGTTCGAGAAGGCATCCAACGTGCTCGACGACAAACAGAAGCACCAACTCCACGACTATGTCGCGGAGTTGGTGGATGAGGCCTGGGAGAATGAGCATGAGGCGGAAGCCGACGAGGCGGAGGAATAAACTGGCAGTCTGACCATCTCAACCCTCCGCAAGAAAGCCGGGTAGAGATGCCCGGCTTCGCTTCAGGGATAATGTGCTGGACCGGTCTTAAAAGTGGTGCCACGAGCGGGACTGTTGCCAATTCGGCAGGCCGCTAGTTAGGCGTCCTCCGCCGATCAAGCGGGTGAAGTAAACCAGAACCATGAAACAACTGCTCACCTTCCTCAAAGCAACCCTACTCTAAAGCGCAAATCCAAAACAGCTCGGGCCGCTATCTAGATATTCGGAAAGGTCCGAAGGCGTCCGGTGGGCAGGAAGGTGGACTAGAAGCAACGTGGAAAAGAGTTGAACAGGCTCGGTTCTGGCCTGGAAGCAAGCAATGAACCTTCAAAAAGGTTGTTTTTCACTGTTTTTGCTGATGACGCGAAACAAGACAGGCCTTCCCGCCACGGAACGGGACCACTGGTTGCAGCGGGTGCAATTCTCGTCCACTGCGATCAGCTAAAAGGCCTCGAAACTACAATACAAAGACTTTGCCGCATTAATCACTTTACCGTCGCTGACCCCCGCGTAAGTCGGAGTTCAAATGGTCTCCCGGACCGGAGCTCTGGATGTACAGGCGTCTGATCTGGCCAGAACGAGAAACATTTCTTTCTATCTGTGGTAGAATTTTTGAAGGAGCCAGGGGTAAAAGCGATTGTGGCGATTGATGATCGGAATTTTACCGTCGCTAACAGGCAAACGAGTGGCAATACTCTAGACGACTCTACCTAGCACGCTGGTCGAAGCACCTATCCGCTCCCCTTCCAGAACAGTTATGATCACCAAGAAACGCAGCAGATGCAGGCTTGGCGAATATACTGGCAACTGCACGACAATGTCACCAATCGACGCGTGCTCAAGCGCAATTCGCTCTGTGGTGAAGGAGTGGCGGAGCAGCGGACTCCGAAAGTCACTTCGCTGCTGCATTAGAAGGCGAATCTAAGACCGAAATTGGTCTGGACAAAATTGCTGTCAGCCTTCCCATGTATATGATCAATGAAGTTATAAGTGGCCTCGCCGAACAGTCCGATATTGGGAGTAAAGCGGTATTCCAATCCACCGCCGATGGTCCCGAGCGGCCGACTCTGGACGCTCCGTTCTATGCTGTTGAACCTCGAGTTGAGCTCCGGAAACTGAGTGTTTATGGTCTGCCCACCCCCGCCTCCGAAAAGACAACCGAACCCGCCGATCCCGTAGGGCG
>DATFVD010000460.1:0-14937 GCA_035260505.1 Terriglobales bacterium | reverse complement strand
CGGCAGCAGACGCTGCGCATGCGCCATTTTCAGCAGTCCCAGTTCGAGGTGGAAGCGCTGCTCCTGGCGGTATCCGAGTTCTCCATGGGTGCGCAGCATGATCTGCAGATGCCGTGCCAGGTCTTCCTCGCTGAAGAGTTCGGCGATACGGCTCACGCGGGCGCGCTCGTCGGACGAAACCTGCAGGAGCCCCGAGTCTTTGCCCGCGATTTTCGCCACCGTGACATTCCGCAGGAAGCGCACCAACTGGCGCGCGAAATGGGTGGGACTGTGCCCTTCGCCGATCAGTTCATCGACCACCACCAGGATTTTTTCACTCGAACTTTCGGCGACCGCCTGCATTACGGTTTCCAGTGCGGTTGCCGGAGCGGCGCCGATCAGGCTGCGAACGGAATCGAGCGTGAGGTGGTCAGAGGTGGAGGCGATGGCCTGGTCGAGGATCGAGAGCGCGTCGCGCAACGAGCCGTCGCCCGCTTCGGCGAGCAGGGCGAGAGCGTCGTCGTCGGCGGGGATCTTTTCTTTGGTTACGATGTCGCGGAGTTGCCCCATGATGTCTTCGAACTTCACCGCGCGAAAACTGAAGTGCTGGCAGCGGGAGCGGATGGTCTGGGGAATATCTTCGGGCTGCGTGGTGGCCATCATGAAGATCACGTGGCTGGGAGGCTCCTCCAGCGTTTTAAGGAGCGCATTGAAGGCAGCGTCGGTGATCTGGTGCGCCTCGTCGAGGATGTAGATTTTGAAGCGATCGCGCGCCGGACGGTAGCGGGCGCCTTCGCGCAATTCGCGGATCTCGTCGATGCCGCGATTGGTGGCGGCGTCAATTTCAATCACATCGACCGCGTTGCCGGCACGAATCTCGGTGCAGGAATCGCATATGCCGCAGGGTTCGGCCACGGGCTTTTCCGCTGAGCGGCAGTTCAGTGCCATGGCCAGGATGCGTGCAACGGTTGTTTTGCCGATTCCGCGATGGCCGCTGAAGATATAGCCGTGCGCGATGCGCTCCTGCGCGATGGCATTTTGCAAGGTGCGGGTGACGTGTTCCTGGCCGATGACGTCGGAGAATTTCTGCGGCCGGTATTTGCGCGCCAGGACCTGGTAGCTCATCGGAATCCTTGATTATACAGTTTCGCGTGCGGGCAGTTTGCGCTGATAAAGTCTTAAATTCATCAACGGCCAAGGACACAAAGGATCGCGAAGAAAGCCATTGGTGGAGCGCGCGAGCCGCTTGCGCGTGCGAGTTGAGAAGGGTAGGCTCATGAATTGAGTTTTACTGCGAATATCGGAGAATAAGCGGCTATGCAACTGAGAATGAGTACTCGACAGGTGGATGGCGTGCTGGTGGTGGATTGTAGCGGTCGAGTTGTGTTTGGCGAAGAGTCAGCCACCCTGCGCGATACGGTCAAAAAGCTGCTCGCCCAGAGTCCGAAGGTGGTGCTGAATCTACGTGAAGTGAATTACATCGACAGCGGCGGGCTGGGAACGCTGGTCTCGCTTTACACGACTGCCCGCAGCGCTGGGGGCGCGGTAAAACTGGCGAGACTGAGCCAGCGCGTAGGAGACCTTCTCCAAGTGACGAAGCTGCTTACTATTTTTGAAGTGTTCGACGATGAAGAGGTGGCGGCGCAGTCATTTAAGAAAGATGCGGCTTAGGAGGTCAGGTGGAACGTTCATGGGTCGTCCTTCCAGGACTTGAATCATCGTTTTCCAGTTTTCCCAGCGCTGAAGCGCTGGGCTAAGCTAGTTCGCCCCTCCGGGGCTGGACTCTAACCGGGTTAGTTGGTCAACCGGGCCTCGGTCGAGGCCCGGTTCTTTTTACTTTTCCTGAAGGGCTGCGGCAGCCGCCAAGGCTTGCGTTCTGGCGGTTCGCCCGCGACTAATTGAGGTCAGACAGTTCCAGCGGGAGCGTGTTCATTCCATTTCCGCCGCCCAGGTTGTCGAGGAGCACCAGAGTACGAATCTGACCGCTTACCAGAGTGTAGTTCTGGTTAACGATTGGGGTCTTGTTCCCGGCTGTCGTAACGATCACCGTATAGGTCGTGGCGGTAAGGGATACGTAGCTGCTCGCCTGCGAAGTGCTGCCAAGGCCAGAAATCTGAGGCGTGACGGTCGTGATGTCCGTGCCGGGCGGGACGACATAAACGTCTACCGATGCTGGTCCCGAAGGCGATGCGTCGATGATGCGGAATTCAACGTTACCGGATGTCGGTGCAGTATTTGTATCGCGTATCACGGCTGCGTTGGCGTTAGCGTTAAAGCCGGACAGAACTACCGTGTATTGGGCCGAACCGCTCAAACTGCCCGTGGAACTGAGGACTTGCGTGGTCGTACCTGTGTTCAAGGCTGCGATTGTGACACTGCCTGAAGCTACCTTCGTATAACCGGAGGACGGCAGAAAAGAACCGAACCCTATGTTGGTGAAAATCTTCGTTCCGTTTATATCGACATCCATTGCGGGACCGTCGGAGATGGCATGAACCACGCGAATCTGCGCTTGATTGCCGGAACCACAGTTGACGGTGAAGAAACTCAAGGCTGCGAGGGCCAATGTAAGGGGGAGGATTTTCAACAGGCGAGACATATGTTTTCTCCAAAAGGCGGTTTTGGCGGTGGGCAAGTTCATGGGATGCGCTTATCGTGGGCTCAGGTTTTATGGCTTGTGTAAAATTTTGTATTGGTGAATCTCAGTCGGAGTGATTTTGGGTAGATATCCATCCGTGAAACGACGATCGCAATCCAAGTCTGAGAAGTCCGAGGGCAAGTCCGCGTCCGGAAGAAGCGTGCTGGATGACAGGCGCGCCCGAGTCGTGCGCTGCATTCGCGGCTTGCCGGCGGGAAAGGTGTCGAGTTACGGAGCTTTAGCCAAGGCTGCGGGCTGGGCTGGAGCGGCGCGGCAAGTTGTGCGAATCCTGCAACAGGTTCCCGGATTGCCATGGCATCGCGTGGTCGGGTCGGGTGGTGCTATCAAGCTATGCGGAGAAAATGCCGCTGAACAAAGATTCCGTCTGCGAATGGAGGGAGTGACATTTCGCGGGGCGCGGGTGGATATGAAGCGGCACGAGTTTCGCTTTTCGAAGATGAAGCTTCCGAAAGGAAAGCGCAGTCCCAGCGAGCGCTAATCTAAGGAGATGCTGTAAACACGTTTGCGTGCCGAGCGTCGCTCGGCTTGGACGGGCGAGGGCGCCCGTCCCTACACGTGCGCCGGCAAATTTCCTTCGAGTAAGTCGTATAGACGGTTCGCGGGACAGCGCAATCCTATGTAGAAGCTTCCGAACAGGGCATAGACGGCGCTGACGTGGTCGAAGCGCATCTCGTAGATCAACTTCTTGAAGACCAGGGGATCGTCGGCGAAGAGATCGACACCCCACTCCCAGTCATCGAAGCCGATGGAGCCGGTGATGATCTGTTTGACCTCTCCGGCGTAGCGGCGTCCGACGAGGCCGTGTTCGTTCATCTGACGTTGGCGCTCTTCCATGGGGAGCGTGTACCAGTTTTTGTCTTCGCCGCGGCGGCGATCCATGGGATAGAAACAGATGTAGCGGTTCGGCGGCATTGCTGGAAACAGGCGCGGCTTCATCGCTTCTTTTTGACGCGCGATGGTTTCCTGAATCGATTTTTTCCATTCCTCCGAGTGTGGTTCTACGCCGCGGTCGGCGAGCGCCTTGTAGGTTTTCAGCGACGACTCGTATAGTCCGAGCTCGATCACCGACAAATATGAGGTCGCGGGCTCGAGGAATTCAGTGAGTCGAAGACGCGCCAGATCGAGCTCCGCCTGATTGAGTTGATCGAAGGTCTCACGGAAGTGGACTAGCATTAAGTCGCCTTTGTGTCCGAGCAAGGAGAACAGAGCAGATTGGCCGTCGGTTTTGCCTTCCATCCCGGTCAGCAGTTGTGCGGCTTCGTTCGCGATCTCGCGACGGTTGTTGTCTGGAAGGGCGCGCCATGCGGTGTGGCGGAAGCGCATCATCTGGTGAAGCGTGGCGTAGCCTTCGAGCGTCAGTGGCATGGCGGGGAGTTGACCGGCAGCAACCGGGAGGGTTTCGGGATGCGTTGGATTCATGGACTCATTGTATTGAATCACTGAGGCAATGAGACATTGAATCATTGAGGCATTGAGGCATTGAATCATTGAATCATTGAATCATTGCCCGCAGTCCGCGGGTATCCTGGCCGCCACGGGGCGCGGATTGCTCCAGTGTGCGCCGGTGTGCTACAAGCAAGCTATATGCGTAAATGGATGACCGAGCGCTTGAAGCGCCGCAAGAAGCCCGCAGAAGGTTCCTCCAAGGAAGCGACCAGTGCGCCCGAGCCGTTGCAGCCGAGGTTCTACGATAATGAGCCTGGCGCGCCGCCCGCAGCTCCCGTGGCGGGTCCAGTCGTTGAGTCGCGCCGTCCCTCGAGAGCAGAGCCAGAGCCGGAGCCTGAGTCGGCCGCGGCACCAATCGTGGCATCCGTGACAGGTGAACCGAGACCACGAACGCCGCGGCGTCGTCGCAGCCGCGGAGGTCGCGGCGGAGGTCGTTCGCGCGCGGGTCAGGCAACGCCCGCACCGGCAGTCTCCGCAGAGGTAGATGGATCCGCGGTAGAAGCCTCCGTCTCGAAACCAGTGGTCGCGGGGAAGGCGCCGACGGAAGCTGTGCCGGCTCCCGCGCGCCCCAGCAAGGGGACGGTGGTTCTGGCGATCGGGTTGCCTGGATCGGGCAAGAGTTCGTGGTTCAAGCGGCACAACATTCATCCGCTTTCGAGCGATCTGTTGCGCGAGCTTCTGTTTGATGACGCGCAGGAGCAGCGTTTTCAGGATCTGGTGTTTTCGAACCTGCGATCCATGTTGAAGGCGAGGCTGGTTGCGCGACGTCCGATGAACTACGTGGACGCGACGAACCTTACTCCCCACGACCGCAGCAGCTGGATCAAGCTGGCGAAGGATTATGGCTACGATGTGCAGGGCGTGTTTTTCGATGTCCCGCTGGAAGTTTGCATGGAACGCCACCAGCGCCGCGGGCGCGCGGTCCCGGAAGATATCATGCGCAAGATGGCGGGCAAGTTGAAGGCTCCGACGTTTGAGGAGGGGTTTTCGAAGATTACGGTGGTGCGGGTGAAGCAGAAAGAGGGAGCGGCGGAGTAGCGGTGGCGGAGACGGTAGTTGGTCGTTAGTCAATGGTCGTTAGTCGTTGGCAAGCCCGCTAGCGACTACCGACCAACGACCATCGACTCTTAGCCCTTCAGATAGGGCAACATTTCTCGAAAGGCGGGGGCGCCTGACGAGCGTAGCAGTTCGTAGATCATCATTTCGGCCGAGGAAAGAATCGCTCCGGCGGCGCGCATGCGATCGAGTCCGATGCGCCAGTTTAATTCCGTCCGCGAGCTGACGGCATCCGCAGCCACATGCACGAGATAGCCGTCGCGGAGGGCCCCCAGCGCGGTCTGCATTACGCAGATGTGCGTCTCCATCCCGCACAAAAGTACGGTCGTCCGTTGTCCCGGCAGGCGCTTCAGCAATGAGCAGAATACATCGCTGCCGAAGCAGGAAAACATCAGCTTGTCGACAGGCGCAGTGTCCGGCAACATCGACGCAATGTCCGGGACAGTGTTGCCCAAGCCCTTCGCGTATTGTGTCGACACCAGTGCCGGGATCTTCAGGATTCCAGCGAGGCGAATCAGCAACTGGACATTTCGCACCAGCCGTTCTTTTTCCCAGATGGGCGGCAGCAGTTTCTCCTGCATGTCGACGACGATCAGAGCGCACTTTTCGGCCTCGAGCGGACGGCGCGCCATCTCGGCGTAGTCGGTTTCGTCTGGGATAGCTCCTGACATTGTGCCGGACGACATGGTTCCGGGATAAGTCCCGCTGCTGGGCATGGCAACTCCTAGCGCAGATTCTAACTCGGGTCTGGGGTGATTGGTTAGTGGTGGAGAGCCGGGCGTCCTCGCGCGGCCACCAAGCTGCCGGACGGGCGAGACGCCCGTCGCTCCACCAAACGCGCGGCCGCATCGGTTTTGCGGTCGCCGCAAAATGAATTAGAATTCTTGCACAGCCCGGTCGTTCAACGGTAGGACTGCAGCCTCTGGAGCTGCGTATCGGGGTTCGAATCCCTGCCGGGCTGCCAACGTATCAGCCTGTCAGGACTGTTCTCGCGGCTGGTTCCGATCTATAGCCAGGAATATTGCGAGGAAGTCTTGCGCGGAACAAGGACGGCTCACTTCAGGGCCTGGATAGTGTCTATCATGATCACTTTGTCTTTCGCATCCAGGTCTCCAGTCACGATCACAGTTTGTCCCGCCCGCTTTTCAGCTTCGTTTTGCTTATCCCAAACATAGGGAGTGAGAAATGCTTTCGGGAGTCCTTTTCATGAGACGGCTCTCATTGTGAGACGCGGAGCGGGTGAGTGACGTTATCAATTCGGAGGGGTTCGGGACGGGTCGGTCAGAGCAATCAATTTTCCGGGCGGGTAGTCTTCTTCTGTGAGAGGAGTCTGAGGTTCGGGGTTGATGATGATCAGGACATCGCCGCTGAGAGTACCCCGGATGACGAGGCGGTCACCTTCGATGGCGACAACGCGATATTGCTCGTCGAAGATTGACATTATCTCCACCGTCCATATTGTTATTGTTAGATGCGCATTTTCAGATAACCGACGCCTGCCCATGGCCGTGGACCCTTGCGGTAAATGGGCGCGGTACCACAAAATAATGTTGGCTTCAGAGCGCACTTTTGGTCACTATGCAGGTCCACAGCTCGCTGCTAGGTGTCGTTCTGCACGACTAGCTGCGCGCCGCGGCGTAATTTCGCGATGAGGAAGAGACTCCATATGAAAATTTTGCTGTTTGCAGGACTACTTCTGGTAGCGCTCGGCATCGGATCCCTGGTAGTTCCAATCCCGCACACCGAGACGCAGGGCATTAAGATTGGAGATGCGAAGCTAGGCGTCGAGACCAGTCACAGCGAGCATGTTTCGCCCATCGTCAGTGTCGTGCTGATTGCGGGCGGGATCGCGCTGAGCATTGCCGGGGCGCGCACAAAATCTTCTTGAACCAACGGCCGTTCGCAGGTCGCGACTAGAAGTGCAGGTACTGACCAGCACGACCAGGGCAATCACCATTAACAAGTGAATCAGCCCCCGGCCACGTGGATACTAGAGCCAAGAAGCCACAGAATCAGAAGCACAACCAAAATTGTCCAAAGCATGTTGATCTTCTGCGCTCATGACGAGGGTCTCCTAAAAGAGGGCCCTGAAACGGGCGTCTATTCTTGTTACGGCTATCTTGTCATGCCGGTCGGAGCGAGCGACTTTCCGCATTCCAGGCAAGAGGTCTTGGACCGCGAGGTGATTAACCCGCAAAAGGGGCACATCCTTTGCGATGCGAAGCCGCGAGCTTTTGGCGTGAGTGATGCAAACAGCGTTGAGACGGAGGCCGTGATGGAGGCGAGCCGTCTACGAAAACGATCGCGCAATCGTCGAAAAGCTGGTTCGATCAATGTTCCACCTTCGTTCTTTCCGCCGAATGTACGGATGGTTCCCGCTTTGAGGCCACTGGCCGAAACGCTCTTGCAGAAGTGCTCTTGAAGAAGGCGCTTCTTTATCCCGCATCTCTACCAGAGTGATGATGACACGGCAGGGCTCGTTATTCTGTGTAAGATTGCTCACTCGGCACGAAACTATCGGCCCCGAGAACCAAAGTCAGTAAAATGCCGGACTACAAGGGCTAAAGAGGCTGCGGAAAACTGGTCGTGGGCGAAAAGGAGCACCGCAGACGCTAACGCGCGGACACTTTTTAACAACTTAACGGGACGACTGAGACAGGCTAAAAAGTGGGTCCTGTTCCGCAGTCTCACGGCAGCGGCTAAAAGCCGCAGTAGAAACCAGCCACTTACCGCAGCGGTGAATCGCCGCGCCACCAAAATCAAGAGCAACGCCGACTTTTTGCCAAGCTGTGAAAGCGGTGCCACTCCCAATGTCACTGTGGCGAGCTTCGCTCGCTGGACAGCCGAGGGCGACTGTCCCTACGTGAGTTTTCTCGATGGCGGCGACGTCGTGCCGTTCCCGTTTCGCAGAGAAAGGCAACTCTCCAAGAGGATTCCGCAACCTAAAACTCAGAATCTGGGAGAAACTGCGATGAAATTGAATTGGATGTGCGGAGTACTGTTTGCGACCGCTCTCAGCATTCCTGCTTCGGCACAGATTTCCGTGTACATCGGGGGCGCGCCACCGCCCTTGCGTTATGAGCGGCGTGGGCCGGTTCCGGGCCCGGGCTACGTCTGGATCGAGGGGTACTGGGCTCCGCACGGGCACCATTACCGATGGGTGGAAGGGCACTGGGAGCGTCCGCCCTACGAAGGGGCGTATTGGTACCATCCACACTACGACCACTATCGTGAAGGCTGGGGATGGCATGAAGGCCACTGGGATCGTGAGGACCACGACAGGGATCGCGAACACGATCGCGACGGGGATCACGAGCATGATCACTGATCATGATTGATCATTGAACCTGATCGTTGATGACTGGTCACTGATCCTTCAAGATTAGCCAGTAGCTATTGCCGAAGCTTAGCGCTGTTGCCCACGGCTACCAGGAAGATGGCGCTCTTACCTTCGGCATGTGGAGAGAAGAAGCGCGTCACATCGTCGTCGTAAAAGGTGAGGCCGGTTGCGCCCATACGCTGGGCATAGGTTGCAAGATAAAGTTTGCCGCCGAGGATGCCGGCCTCAAGCTGTACCGCACGATAGCCACGGTTTCCAAATCGATCGAAAATCGGCCGCAGGTCCGCCAGAAAAAAAATGTCCACCGCAGCATCGGCAGGCAACTGCTGCTCTAGTCCGAGGTAGCCAGCCTGGTCGCGAAAGTTTCCTTGCTTTACGCACTCGAGCACTCTACGGTCGCGGTGGAAGACATACGCTCCGGACTCAAGACCTTCGACGGCGTGAACAATAAGATAGAGATGGTTGAGCTGAGATCCGAACGGATTAAGGAAGTCTGCCGGTATGCCGCGCGTCGCCCGATCGAGCATAGTGGAGAGTTGGGTCAGGCTAATCGGCGTGCGCGCAAACTGGCGACTGGAGCCGCGACGCAGGATGACCTGCTCAATGGGATCGCGAGGCATCTTAGCGTCGGATAAGGGCGTGAGCTGAACGACGAATCCAGCAGGCGGCGGGAAATCGGTTGTGGTTTGATTCAGGGGAGTGCATCCGCGCCATGCCGTAACTTCTTCGGCCGAATCGAGCGAAGACGCTGCATGCATTTCGCGCATGAGTGGATAGTCAATCTCATCCGGTGAGAGCGGTACAGTATCGAAGCCGAGCGGGGAGAGAGTGATTTGCGAAGACGGAGCGAGTTGCGCAGAAAGTCCGGAGTCGTGACCCAAGGCGACCATCGAGAAGGCCACCTCGCGCTGGGGATCGACATCCAGCAGGCGGTTTACCGTCGCGTCCACAAACCCGCACACTACCTTGGCAGGCAGGCCCAGGGCTGTGGCGACGGCCAGCAGGTGGGCGAGCATAGTGCCGTTGTCCCAGCCAAAATGGCGGTAGGTGCGGGCCTGATACTTCCAGGCATTGCGCCAATAGGTGCAGGTGCAAACGATGGTGAGCGGCGCGTGAGCGATGGCAGGTTCACCGCCGGTCGCCTCGACGAGGACGCTGCGATAATCTCCGGCGCGCAGCCGGCGCAGTCCGAACTCGGCAGGAGCGAAGTGATAGACGCCAGCCGGAAGGTTGGTGAGGTCGCCGCAAACTAGATAGAGCTCAACCTCATAGAGCGCTCCGGTACAGGCGGCGGCGCGAAAATAGATTTCGCCGCCCGAATATTTTCTCTGCCGCGTAATGCCCGCGGAAAGGTACAGGAGTTGTGCTACGGCCTCCAAATCTGGAGCGGTCCTAGCCTGGGATGTCAGGGTGGTGAGGCTGGCGGCGATGGCAGAAAGGGCAGCGACTCCAGTTTGGCGCACCTCGGCTGGCATGCGCGACGGCTCCAGCGCTGGATAGATCTTGAACGGCAAGGGCTGGTTGCCAAAATCCAGGAAATGCGGGTTGGTGCGAACGCTGGTGTAGGAGTGCTTGGTGGCTTCGTGGTAGTTGCAGGCAGCGTCGGTGCTGGCGTTGTGGGGCATTGGCTGCGGTGGCAGAGAGTCAAACTGCGAAATCTTCAACCACCAAGGACACGAAGGAAATGTCTGAGATTAAAAGCCTTCGTGATAGTTCGTGTCTTTGGTGGTTCAAGGTTTTGTGTGCTCTATCGTGAAACTAACCCACTGCTGATGGAGTGGCAAGCTTGACAATGTTAGCGCATAGGCCTAGCATCAATCTTGAGCAAGTACCTTTTCTTATTCTTACTCTTTCTGCTCTTCTGGACCAAGTTAGCCTATCTGAAAATTGGCTCCTCCTCGATTGCTCTTGGGAGATGTCCGAGTCGTGACTGTTGATCGCTGGGGTCTTTCTGACACCAACGCCAAGCGCATCAAGGTTCGTGTTGGCAGCGGGACGAAAGGGACAATGAAAAACATCAAGTTTGTTGTGAAAGTGAATCGCGGCGGCGCTCATGCTCCTCAATATGTGCTGCGGGTCGATCGGCTTCCCATCCAAACGACAACTAACCGCAAGCTGGCCCTGGTGATGGGGAGATTTACAGCTGAGGATGCGGTTAAAACCATGCAAAACTCCCACTGCAACCCAGAGCTGGTATCGGTAAGGGTTGGCGCCTAGCACTTCCTGGTGAAGGGTGGCGGTCCCTTGAGCGAAGCCGAAACGGACCTCGCTCGCGAATATTCGGCTATGGACGGGGACGGCCTGCCTATTCCAATGCGATCCTGACATGTAAGCCGGTCACTTTGTGGGGCTACCCGCAACCGCCGGAACCGGAGTCGCCGATTTCAATTGTTCCAGCTGTGCCAGCACGTCTTTCCAATCATCCTGGTCCTTCTTCGTCTTGATCGAAGCGGAGAGGTCGGAATAAAAGTCGAGAATGTTGTCGCGCAGCTCCGGAGTTGTGCGATCGAACTTCTTGCTCGCCAATTGCCCCAGCAACTTCGCATAGGTATCGTCAGCGAGTGAGTATTCCCCCGCCTTGGTTGGTTTACCACTATCGAGATCACTATTGGGCAGGCGGAGCGAGTCAGTGCGCTCTTCGCGCAGGAAGGTCCGATATTGATCTACAGTCGAATTGATGCTCTTGAAATACATGTCCTCGGTCTGCGGAGTCGGATCTTTGAAGCCCAGGCCCTTGAAGGGACCAATTCTCGGCATGTAACGGAAGAATATTGCCAGGATGCGGGCTCCGAAGCCGGGCTTGGTGTAGTCCTTTCCCCACTCCTTTTCATAGCTGGAGCGCGAAAGGCGGTAAAGGAACTGTTTTTTGGCGAAGTCGGGGCGCTCGGCCGTTATCTGTTTCTTATGCGTCTGGAGCGCGACCTGCGTCATCTCCGGGATCAGCCGGCTGACGGAGAAACGATAGGTGCCGATAGAGAGATCTTCATGAGCGATCACATCCTTGAACTCCACTCCGTATACCACCGGGAAGACTCGCTCCAACAGGGGCTTTGATACTTGAAACCCGATGAAATCGTGGTACTGCTGCGATGCATAACGATTCTTCGCCACCTGCGCCATGTCGAAGCCGAACTCCGTTTTTACGTGTGCCGTCTTGTCCTGCGCATACGTAACCGACTTGCCGTACTTCCTTTGCAGCTTTGGATACTCGATGGCCACTGCCTGGTTCACTGCCGGGTGTCCGGTGATGTCCGACGTATAGTGTGCCAGCGCACCTATAGCGAAGGCGTATTCGTTGACATCGGCGCTTTCCAGCAACAACTCGTGGACGAAGTCTCCGCTGCGAACGTAGTGCACCAGGTTGCTGAATTGCTTGTTACCGAAAGGGTAATAACCCAGGTCCTGGATGACGGCGCCTCCGTAGGCGTAGGCATGCGCCTCTTTGATCTGATCTTCCGTGAGACCGGGATATCGTTTTAGCAAGAGAGGGCGAATCTCGTCGGACCAGAGCAGGTCCACGACTTCCTCGTGGGTCAAAACGGAATAAGCGAACGCAGCGCCGCCGCACATCATCATTAAGAGAAGAAGTGTCACGACGGGCTTAGCCAATAGGCGGCAAAGGGCGGCTGTGGCACGGAGCGACGGCGATGAGCGCATGGCGCTGGTCAAACCAGATCTTTGCATGGATTTGCGAACCTTCCAGGCGATCTAAGACAATTTCCAGAACCAGTCTGGCATTGATATTGATGCGATTCTGCCCAAGAGGGTACAGTTCCGGCCGACAATTGCCAGTACAGAGGTTCCTGTACTTCTCAAGGGAAAGAAGGGTGCGAGCCCTCAGCGGAGGCGCAGCAGAGCGACGGTCGCAACGACCTGCTTTTCGGTCAAATCCGGCCAAGAAGCAGAAGAATGAGAACGATCAGGAGGATCAGCCCCAATCCTCCGGTCGGAGCGTAGCCCCAGTTTCGACTGTGCGGCCACCGTGGCAGCGCGCCAAGGAGTGCTAAGATCAAGAGGACGATCAATATAGTTCCAAGCATGGTTTGCTCCTTAAGGTTACGGATTCCGGGGGTGCAGCCTCTATCCTCTCTCGAAACTGCACCTGGTAGAACTACTACATTGAGATGATGATTGCAGTTCCGAGGTTGGGATCAGGAAAGGGCACGAAACTGAATACGGTCAATCTTGACCAGTTGTTTCTGGACGATCTGTGCCATAGTTGTGGAAGCAGATCATTTGACGGGGGCTATGGCAAAACGTGAATGTTCGCAGTGCGGTGGTGAGTTGGTTCTGGCGGTGCGCGCGAACCAGCCGCAGACCAATAATGATGGGCCGAGCCTGCTCACTAGCGCGTTTACAAGCTGGAGATGCGGCACGTGCGGCTGCGCCTTTACGGCGGCGCAACTTCGGGAAGACAAGCGCGGACGATCAAAACCTACCGAACACGCGTGATTGTTTCGCAAGACATTTTTAGCAGGACATTTATTTCAGGATATTGCGGTGCTAATCCCCCGACGGCATCAGTTCGTCGGACGCCTCCCAGCAAGCAGCCACCAGCGAAGGATCAGCCATTGGATCGGCTATTGCGGCGGCAGGAGTCACGATGGAGTCACGGGCTGACTCCATCCTTAGGTTCTCAACGCCGGGGTCGATAACTGCGGTGAACTGTGCCTCCTCAGTTGAGCCTTCGAGCGCCATGGTGGACGCAGCGCCGCTGGTTATGATCTGCTGCACCGCGTCGAAGTATCCGGTTCCGACGAAGCGCTGGTGCTTCACCGCTTCATAACCGGCCTGCTGTTCGCGGAGGAGTTCCTTTTCTTGAAGCCGAGAGTAAGCGGTCATGCCGGCCTGCTTGTAGCCGCGGGCGAGTTCGAACATGGCGAAGTTCAACGTGTGGAATCCTGCCAGGGTGACGAACTGGAACTTGTAGCCCATGCTGGCGAGCTCGTGTTGGAAGCTGGCGATGGTCGCGTCGTCCAGATTCTTCTTCCAGTTGAACGATGGCGAGCAGTTATAGGCCAGCAACTTGCCGGGATAGGCGTGGTGTACGGCGTCGGCGAATTCGCGCGCTTCGTCGAGATCGGGCTTGGAAGTTTCACACCAGAGAATATCCGCGTACGCGGCATACGCAATGGCGCGGGCGATGGCGGCCTTTAGTCCTCCTCGAATGTGGTAGAAGCCTTCGACGGTACGCTCGCCGGTGAGGAATTCGCGGTCGCGCGGGTCAATGTCGCTGGTCAGAAGATTGGCGCTGTCGGCATCGGTGCGCGCCATGATCAGCGTGGGGACGCCCATCACGTCGGCTGCGAGCCGGGCTGCGACCAGCTTCTGGATCGCCTCGACGGTCGGCACCAGCACTTTGCCACCGAGGTGGCCGCACTTCTTGGCCGATGAAAGCTGGTCCTCGAAATGAACGCAGGCGGCGCCTGCCTCGATCATTGCCTTCATCAGTTCGAAGGCGTTGAGGTTGCCGCCGAATCCGGCTTCGGCGTCGGCGATGAGCGGAGGGAACCAGTTGATGTCAGCATCATTGTTATTGTTATTGTTGCCTTCGGCGTGGTGGATCTGGTCGGCGCGCATTAGGGCCTGATTGATGCGGCGCACCAGATTGGGCACGCTGTCGGCGGGATAGAGACTTTGGTCAGGGTACATCTGGCCGGCATTATTGGCGTCGGCAGCGACTTGCCAGCCGCTGACATAGATGGCTTTCAATCCAGCCTTGACTTGCTGGACGGCCTGGTTGCCGGTCACCGCTCCGAGCGCAGGGACGTAGGACTCGGTTTCGTCGTGCAACAGGTTCCATAGCCGTTCCGCACCGTGGCGAGCGAGGGTGTGTTCGATCTGGAACGAGCCCCGAAGACGGTTGACATCGTGTTGGGTGTACGGACGAGTGATACCGCTCCACCGAGGGATGGTCTGCCAGTTGCTGATCTGCGAATTGCTGGTTTGACCGTTGGAAGTCGCCATTTGTTTGTCCCTGCTCAAGAGTTTCTGTTCCTCATGCAGTAGATGCCGGATTGCACCTCCCCGGCAAACCGCGCTGTCCGCCCGGTTCCACTGGTCCGAAATGACCTAGTGGACGGGACTTGCACCGGTGCATGGCTATGATGTTGACTATGAGCGCTATGACTTTTCTTCAGAACGAAGTTGCTGAGAGCCGGGGCCAGATGGAGGAGGGCATTCTTACCTCGGAAGCCCGCGCCTTCCTGTCGAAACTTGCGGCTCGGTTCGAGCCCCGGCGGCAGGAACTGCTGGCGCGGCGGCGAACCGTGCAGCAGGACATCGATAACGGCAAGCTTCCGGACTTTCTGCCGGAGACGGCTGGAATCCGGCAAAGCGATTGGAACGTTGCGCCGATACCCAAAGACCTGCGCGATCGCCGCGTGGAAATTACCGGGCCGGTCGATCGCAAGATGATCATCAACGCGTTGAACTCGGGAGCCAACGTTTTCATGGC
>DATFVD010000459.1:0-15386 GCA_035260505.1 Terriglobales bacterium | reverse complement strand
GTTCGCCGCGGGACAATCACTACGATCTCCTATGATCGCATTGAGTTCGCGCTTGGCGCGAAGCAACACCTTAGGCTGAGGTCGGCCGCCCCGAAGATCACGCTGGCGCTCGCCATCTTCAAGTTCGACCGCATGGAGTGGGCAATCGAGAAGTGCACGGAGATCGGGATCGGTCGGATCATCCCTGTGATTGCCCGGCGGACTGATGCGCATTTAGCCAGTGCGGCTGCGAAGCGCCATGAGCGATGGCAACGCATCGTTCGTCAGGCGGCAGAACAATCGCGAAGGGATGCGCCTCCTGAGATTGCAGCGCCGGTCAAATTGAAAGACCTTGAGGGCGACGGGGTGCTGGCCGCTGACACGCTGCGTGTCGTTCTCGACGAGTCGCTCGCCGGGTCTGAAGGAGACACTCGGCTGGGAGAAATTTTGCAGTCCCACTCGTCAGCGGACGAAGTCGCGCTCGCCGTAGGCCCGGAGGGGGGATGGGCTGACGGGGAGCTCACGCGGTTTTATGAAGCGGGATGGGTTGCGGCGTCGCTCGGCGAGACGATTCTGCGAGCGGAGACTGCGGCGATTGTCGCCACTGCGCTTGCGATTGAAGCGCTGCGGTGATTTCCGAGCAAGTTGGAGAAAGAGTCATGACGCGCGCGGCAGCTGCCCTCAGCGGCTGAAGCCGGCATTGAAAAACAAGCCTGTTATCGCAGCAGTGAACCGCTGCGCCACCCAAAAGCAACAGCCTTCCACAACCAGCTCTGATATTCTCCGGCTAGTGAGTTCTCAAGTGGCTTCAACTGTCTTACCTGCGACGAAGATCGTTCCGGATGAACGCCAGCAGCAGGCCATCGGACACGTTCATGGCCCAATGCTCGTGATTGCCGGCGCCGGCACCGGGAAGACCACTGTTCTGACGCAGCGCGTGGCCAACCTCATCCGCGAGGGCCATGCTCGCCCTGACGAAATTCTTGCGCTTACTTATACCGACAATTCCGCGGCGGAAATGATGGCCCGCGTCCGAGGGGAACTGAAGGGTACCGTCATCGACGGCCTGCAGACATGCACGTTTCATGCCTGGTGCAACGGACTGCTGAAGCGTCGCGGCACCGATTTCGGAGTGCTCGACGACAAAGATCTGTGGGTGTACTTGCGCCGCCGTATCCGCGATCTGCGTCTCAAGCACTTCGTGCGCGCGGCCAACGTCGGACAGTTTCTCGACAGCCTGCTGGAGTTCATGCGCCGTTGCCAGGACGAACTGGTCGGTCCGGAAGAATACGCGCGCTACGTCGAACGCCTCGAACGGAGCGAGGTTCCGCTTCCTCGTGTCGCCCGCTCAAAGAAGCAAACAGAATTGGAAGATCCAGAGATCCTGGAGCGATGCCAGGAAATCGCTCGTGTTTTCGCCACCGTGGAAAGCATGCTGCGGGAGAAAAACCTGGGCACGTTCGGTCACATGATCACGCGGGCCTATCGGTTGCTGAAGGACGATCCCGCGCTGCTCGCGGAAGAACGGCGCCGAACGCGCTTTCTGCTGGTGGATGAATTTCAGGACGCGAACTTCGCTCAGGTCGAGATTCTTTCCTTGCTTGCAGGTCCAGAGACGAATGTTTTTGTTGTGGGCGATCCGGATCAGGCCATCTACCAGTTTCGTGGCGCTTCGAGCGCAGCCTTCACGCTGTTCGCTGAGAAATTTCCCGGGGCGCGAGTCGTGGCCCTGGAAAAGAATCGCCGTTCGCTTACGCCGATCCTGCGCTGCGCATTTGGCATTGTGGCAGAGAACCCCCAGGTCTTCGCGCAACCATCGAATTCGATTTCTTATCAGCGGACGTCCCTCGCATCACTGCGCGACGAGGAGGCTGCGCAGAGGGGTGACAGCACCGTAGCGCCGCTGGTCGAAATCATCACCTGGTTGAACAGGGAGGTCGAGGCCGCAGACCTTGCTTATCGAATCCAGAAGAAGCATAAGGAACAGCGCTGCAAGTGGAGCGATTTTGCGGTGCTTTATCGCCAGCACAGCCATCGCGATGAGTTGGTCCATGAACTTGCGGAGCGAGGCATTCCGTTCTCCATCGAAGGGCTGGACGTCCTCGACACCCCCGAAGTCCGCGATGTAGTGGCGTGCTTAAGCGCAGCGGTGTCGCTCAACGATGCAGCCAGCATGTTTCGCGTGGCGGCCTTGCCACAGTTTGCTATCAGCCCCATGGAATTGCGGGCAGCGATGAAGGCGGTGCGGCGGGACGAACTCGATCTCCGCACTGTGTTGGGAAAGCTGCCGAACGGTGCGACGGTGTTGGAAAGCGTGGAGAAGATGCACCGGGAGGTGGAGAAGGATGGAGTCCGCGCGGACCATGCCGCGAATCTTATTGTCCGGGAGTTCGAATTGCCGCGGTCGGCGATGGTGCTGGCGTTCCTGACGTTTGTGGACCAGTGGCATAAGAAAGCCACCACTGAAACGGGGGCTCCCGCCGAATTTCTCGAGTACCTTGATTATTTCGTGGAGGCGAAAGGCTCAATTGCGCTTCCGCGCAGCCTGAACGATGCGGTACAACTCTTGACGGCGCACGCGGCGAAAGGACTCGAGTATCGGCACGTCGCGGTGCTGCGGGGCTCGTCTACCTCGTTTCCCTGTAGTTATAAGGAGCCGCTGATTGCTTTTCCGGCGGAGTTGCGAACGTCCGGGACGTCTTCTATTGCCGACAAAACGCTGCACGAACAGGAAGAGCGCCGCCTTTTCTATGTGGCGATGACGCGCGCCAAGGACACGCTGGCAATCTATGCGAAACAGGGCACGGGCAAGGAGACGAGGCCAAACAAGTTCCTGCGGGAGTTCATGGGCAGTCTGCCATACAGAAAGTTCTGGTCCACGCACTCGGCAGCGGCCGTGCAAGATACTTTGTTTGCGGAAGAGGAGCAGAGAATCGCCCTGGAGCATTCGAATGTGGCCACGTGGCTGATGATGCCGCCTTCCGCGAGCTTCGCGACCGGGCTGAGCGCGTCGTCGATCGGCACTTACGAAATGTGCCCGCTGCGCTTCAAGCTCGAAAGGGAGTGGAACCTGCCGCGCGACGTCGCCGCGGCGCTGCACTACGGAGCAGCCATGCATCGCGTGTTGCACACCTTCTACGATGCGCAACGCTATCAGCGGGAGATTGGCGACGACGACTTGATCGAGCTGTTTCGGGCTGATCTGGCGGGAGCGGGCATTGCCGACCGCTATCAGTATGAGCTGTATCTGCGGCAGGGGATGGAGCAGTTGCGGCAGTTCTTCGAGGTTGCGCGCAGCGCGCCGGCGCCCGAGGTCATGGAGACCGAGCACAGGTTTGAGCTGCAAGTGGGGTCGTCAAAATTGACCGGGCGTGTGGATCGCATGGATCGCACCGGGCCGGACACGGTAGCCATCGTGGACTACAAGACGGGCAAACCGTGCTCACAAGAGGATGCCGACGAGAGCCTGCAACTCTCCTTGTATGCGCTGGCGGCGAGGGAGACGTTGGGAAAACGCGCCGACCGCCTCGTCCTCTATAACCTCGAAAACAACACGGCTATGTGCACGACGCGGACCGACGCGGAACTGGAGGAGGCGAAGTTGCGGGTGCAAGAGGTGGCGGATGGAATCGCGCGCGGGGAGTTTCCGCCGAATCCCAAGTATCACTGCGTGTTCTGTCCCTATCGCAATCTCTGTCCGGCTACGGAGAGGGTGGTTGCGGCGCCGCAGAAGAAATCGGGGTCTCGGGTTCACTAGTTTTATGGGGAGGGTTTCCCCGCGTTCCCGTGTTCGTCGGCGATTGAGGGTCGAAATCTTAACCACGGGTGGCACAGAGGGACACAGGGGGTGGCACAGAGGTTCAAAATCTATTTGGCAGACGAATCGGAAAAGATGCCATAAAAACTTTGGGGACGCTCATCGCGTCCCCTTTGTCGTTGCCTGTTGCAGTTGCTTAGTGCTTTTTGCTGCTTTTCTTCTTTGCTTTCTTTTTGGTTGCCATGGATCTATTCTCCCTTTCCATTCTTCATGGAATTTCGCAACGGTGTTTTGTTGCAACTGATTGAATGTATAGAGTCAACGCAGAACGAAGTCAAGAGAAAAATGATCGAAACGGGCGCATGCAACGACGCACCAAAGTCACATGCGCGACTCGCACGCGAAGAAAAAAGTTTGCGTGCCATCACAACTCACTCTGTTGTGTTCCTCCATGACGTTGGGTCTGCCGCTCGCGCGTTTCAAAAAGAACACTCGCGGTGATGCCGGGGGATTGCACGGCGCGAACCTTCGCCAAGGCTTCCGCCATCTATAATGAGAGACGATTTTCAGCGACGATGCTTGAAAGAGCGCGTCTGAAAAGCGTCTGGGAGCGCAACCATGGCCGGTTCGAATGATGTCGTGATCATCGCGGGATGCCGCACGCCGATCGGAAAATTTCAGGGAAGTCTGAGCGAGGTAGCCGCTCCACAATTAGGCGCGATTGCGGTTCGCGAAGCAGTCAAGCGGGCGAATCTGCAGCCGCAGCAAGTTGACGAGTGCATCATGGGCAACGTTGTCTCTGCAGGGCTTGGTCAAAATCCGGCGCGGCAGGCGGCGCTATTCGGCGGACTTGCACCCGAGGTGGGTGCCATGACAATTAACAAGGTGTGCGGCTCAGGATTGAAGGCAGTCGCGCTTGCGGCGCAGGCAATCGAGACCGGCAACAGTTCTATCGTCGTCGCCGGTGGTATGGAGTCCATGACCAACGCGCCGTATCTTTTGCCGAATGCGCGTAAGGGATATCGACTGGGCAACGGACAGCTGGTGGACTCCATGGTGCACGATGGACTGTGGGACATTTACAACGACTATCACATGGGGCTGACGGGTGAAAACGTTGCCGAAAAATACGGCATCACTCGCGAAGAGCAGGACGAGTTTGCCGTCAACTCGCACCGCAAAGCCATTGCCGCACAGAAGGAATGCCGGTTCAAGTCGCAGATTGTTCCTGTCGAAATTCCGGCTAAGAAGAAGGGGCAGCCGCCCGTAATCTTCGACAAGGATGAAGGGCCGCGCGAGGACACTACTATCGAAGTGCTGCGTGCGCTCAAACCGGCGTTCAAGAAAGATGGCACCGTCACGGCTGGTAATGCTCCCGGAGTGAATGACGGGGCGGCGGCGCTGGTTGTGACCAGTGCGGCGCGTGCGAAGGAACTGGGCGCAACTGCGATGGTTCGTATCGTTGCGCAAGCTACCAGCGGAGTCGAGCCGAAGTGGGTGATGATGGCTCCGGTGGGCGCCGTGCAGAAAATCTGGGAGAAGACGGGGTGGAAGAAAGACGATGTCGATCTCTACGAGTTGAACGAGGCCTTCTCAGTGCAGGCTTTGGGCGTGATCCGCGAACTGGGGCTTGATATAAACCGCGTCAATGTGAACGGAGGCGCGGTGGCACTGGGGCATCCTATCGGGGCTAGCGGGGCGCGCGTGCTTGTTACCTTGATTTATGAAATGATTCGGCGCGATGTGCACCGGGGGATTGCGGCGCTGTGTTTGGGCGGAGGGAATGCGGTGGCTATGGCGGTGGAGCGATAGGACGGTCTAGAATCCGGTTGCGATAACGACACCAATCTGCTAAATCACCACGCAACTCAAGTCAACTTCAACCAGATGTCGCCTTCGGCGTGGGGTTCGAGCTTCGGAGGAAACGCCCGAAGAATGAATCCTTGAGTGATGAAAGCCGCTGCCAAACCGAATGGCCATCCGATCAAAAGCCAACCTGGGCCTTGTTTCATGTAGCCGAAGGCGACCGTTCCGAACAACATGCCTTCGGAAGCAATGAAGAGAATCACTCGGTAGTACGTCGGAAAACCGAGTGGCACCTTGCATCGAGGGCATTCCCCTCCACGCCGCAGACGATGACGAAACGCAAAGTTGAATGAGCATAATGGGCAGTGGAGAGGCCGTCCAATACGCCCTGCTGCTTGCCGTAATTCTAGCCAACGCTCCGGGGACAAGGTTGTGCCTCACAGAATCAGAACGACTAAGTCTACGCTGCGACCAATGCACCGTCCAGATGAGTAGTGCCAACTGGCGTTTGCGATCGGAACCGCGCCGGAGGGAATCCGCCTTACTTTGCTGCCGCGCCCGATTCGGCTGGCGCCCCCACCGGAAGCGTGATCGTGAACACCGCGCCGCCACCCGGGGCCGACGCGGCTTCGATGTTGCCTCCGTGCTCGCGGAGCACGGTCTTGCAGATGCTCAGTCCGAGGCCAGTGCCACGGCCGGGCCGCTTGGTGGTAAAGAAAGGATCAAAAATGTGCGCCAGGTTTTCCGGGGCGATTCCCGGTCCGTCATCCTGAAAGATGATCCATACCGAGGCGGGATTGCGTCCAATGCGCACGCGAATCGTGCCTTTCTCGCGGCTCTCGCGGATTGCCTGCTCGGCATTCAGCAGGAGGTTCAAGAAGACCTGCATCAGCTGATTCGGATCGGCCACGACCGCGGGTATCGCCGGTTCTTGCAGAAAGTCGACCGTGATGTTGCTCTTGCGCAGAGGATACGCCTGCATCTGCACGGTGCGCTGTACTAGCTCATTCAGATTGACCTGGCTGCGGCCGGGAGCGGGCGGCCTTGCGAAGTATTGCAGGTTCTGGACGATTTCGGCGGCGCGGCGCGCTTGCTGGTGCAGAATCGTAATCTGTTTGCGGGCGGCTTCGCTGGCATTGCCTTCCTGCAGCAGTTCCGACATGCCCAGAATGCTGGTCAGCGGATTATTGAGCTCGTGGGCGAAACCGCCGATCATCTGCCCCATGGCCGCGAGGCGCTCGCTCTGAATAATCTGCTGTTCCAGCTTCTTCTCCATCGTCATATCGCGAACGGAGATGATCACGCCCGCTGGTTTGCCTTCGGAATCGAGCAGTGGACTTGCCATGCCGAGCATGGTGCGCCAGCTGCCGTCGCGGTGCCGGGAGCCGTATTCGCATGAAGTGCGAGCGCTTTTCCCGGTCGCGACGGTGCGGTAGAGTGCTGCCAGTTCCGGGGAAGTATTCTCTGCGTCATCGACGTTTTCTCCGATCAGGTGCTCCGGGCCGTATCCGAGGAGCTCGCCTATGCGCGCACTCACAAACGTGTACTGGCCCTTCATATCGAGCACCAGAATCAGATCCGGAAAACTTTCCAGCAGGCGCCGGCGGAACTCTTCCTGACGGCGCACCTGCCGCTCCAGCGCGTGCTTCTCCGTGACGTCGACCAGCGTGCCCTGGTAACGGACAATCCGTCCCTCTTCCATTACGCCGGTCGATGTATCCACGCAGACCGCGACTCCGCCATCTTTTCTTTTCAGCCGGAGCTCTCGAGTGCGAGTGCGACCGCTCTGGCTCCCGGTGCGACCCAGAACGAGCTCCCCAGAAGCATCAACACTCAGTTGCTCGGGCGGCAGGCTCAATAACTCCTCCTTGCTGGCATATCCCAATATTGACACCAGGGCCGGATTGACCTCGAGGAGCTTGCCTTCGGGATTGCTGATGTATACGCCCTCCTGCAGAGATTCGAACAACTGCGAGAAGCGCTGTTCCTTCTCTCGCTGCCCGGTAACATCGCGGGCCAGCACGCTCGCCCCGGTCACATCGTCGCCCTTGACGATGGCATTGACCACGCAGTCGTAGTAAAGCCGCCGGGGATCGTTTTTAAGATGGACCTCGACCACTCCCGACCAGTTTCGCTTCTCCAGGAAGCGTTCCAGGCTTCCGGAAGTCTCTACGCGCAGTGCTCCCTCCAGGAAATCCCCAAGTTTGTGACCAACCAGTTCGGAATAAGGAGCGCCGAGAGTCTCTGAGGTTCGCCGGTTGACGGTTTTCAGGGTTCCATCGAGCGAGATAGCGAACGCCGCGTCCTCCAGGGAATCGATAAGCTCTTTGAAGTTGCGCTGCGAACGCATGATCAACTGGCCTAGCTGATCCAGTTGCTCCTCGGAGGGTGTGACTCCGGCCTGATTCTGAAAACCTTTCAGAATCTGCTTGAGCTCCGAAACCTCGCGCTTGCGCCCGAAAGCATAGGTGGCAAACAAGATGGCAAGCAAGAAAAGCCCGGCGGGAATTGCCCACAGGCGGTAAGGCAGGTCTTTCAGTTGTTCCCACGACAACGCCGCTACGGCTGTCGCAAACAAAACGAGCAGGCCAAGCGCCCATCGCCACAACTGGCTCTCTTCGCGTTCCAGCCGGTTTGGCGCAGGATTGGCCCGGTTTGAAGTGGGACCTTCGTCGAGCATTGGGGCACTCCTCAGGCACGAAAAGGATCTCTGGACAACAGGCCCTCGATTCCGCCGGATTGCCCCTAGCGTAGCACCGAAATCGGCTGTTCACGACAGAACGTTCCAATCCCGTTCCATCACGGTAACCGGTGATGCGCATCACAGCGGTGTGGTTCCGCCCCAGCTATGATGTCGGCAGGAATCTCCCGTCCGCGTTCGCCCCTTCGTGTGCCCACTGGTGTTCCTATGCTTTATAAGACTCTGAGCGCCGCAGTTTACGGTATTGACGCCAACATCATCGAAGTGGAAGTGGATGTCTCTGGTGTCAAAATGTCGGAAGATCACTTTCACACGGTTGGGTTGCCCGATGCTGCCGTCCGCGAAAGCCGCGACCGGGTCCGCGCGGCGCTGAAGAACTGCGGCTATGACATACCACCCACCCAGATCACCATTAATCTGGCGCCTGCCGACATCCGGAAGGAGGGTTCAGGCTTTGACCTGCCCATGGCTCTCGGCATTCTTGGCGCATATGGCGGTCTGAATAAAAAAGAGATCCCGGACGCGCTGTTTGTCGGCGAGCTTTCGCTCGACGGCAGCCTGCGCGGAGTGCGTGGCGCGTTGCCCATCGCGATCGAGGCCCGCCGATCGAAGGTGAAGCGTCTGATCGTGCCCGAGGTCAACGCTCGCGAAGCTGCGATGGTCGGTGGCGTGGAGGTTTACCCGGTCAAGTCGCTGCTCGACGTTATTCATTACATCAATTCCGGTAACGGTGTTTCCCGCCTGCAGATCGACACCGATCAACTGCTGAGCCAGGCGCAGCAATTCCATGTCGATTTCAAAGACGTTCGCGGGCAGCAAACCGCCAAGCGCGCCCTCGAAGTCGCCTGCGCCGGCGGTCACAACATTCTGATGATAGGGCCTCCAGGGTCCGGTAAGACGATGCTGGCGAAACGCATGCCGACCATCCTGCCGCCGTTTACTTTCGAAGAAGCTCTGGAGACGACCAAGATTCACAGTGTGGCAGGCGTGCTCGACACGCGCGCCGGGCTGGTCGGTCTGCGCCCTTTCCGTGCGCCTCATCACACCATCTCTGACGCAGGCCTGATTGGCGGTGGCGCCATCCCGCGGCCGGGGGAAGTTTCGCTCGCGCACAATGGCGTTCTGTTTCTCGACGAGCTCCCCGAATTTCCGCGCAACGTTCTTGAAGTCATGCGCCAGCCGCTCGAGGACGGGACGGTGTGCATCGCACGCGCCGCCATGTCGCTGACCTTCCCGGCGCGCTTCATGCTCGCCGCCGCCATGAATCCCTGTCCCTGCGGATTTCACAATGACCGCACCCGCGAATGCCACTGCACACAGCCCATGATCCAGCGCTACATTTCAAAAATCTCGGGACCGCTGCTCGACCGGATCGACATCCATATTGACGTCCCGGCGGTGAACTACAAAGAAATGCGGAGCGCCTCGGAGCCGGAAAGTTCGGGCAAAATTCTCGAGCGGGTCATCCGCGCCCGTGACATTCAACTGACGCGCTTTTCTTCCGAACGCCAAAAACTCTACTGCAACGCCCAAATGCCGCCTCAATCCATTCGCAAATTCTGTGAACTCTCGGCGGATTGTGAGCGGCTGCTGGAACGGGCCATGGCTCATCAGGGACTCAGCGCCCGCGCTCATGACCGCATTCTCAAAGTCGCCCGCACCATTGCCGACCTCGACTGCGTTCCACAGCTTGAGCCCAAGCACATTGCCGAGGCGATTCAGTATCGGACGCTGGACCGGACTTTCTGGGCGTAACGGCGCGTCAGGGTGGCGGCCATCGGCCAACCTGGTGTAGAACTCCTGATCGAAGTGCCGCCGAGCGAAACAATTTTCCTTGCAGCAGAAGGTCGGTTATGCGATAACTACGTCATGCGTAGTACGCGACACGTAGTAAGAACTGAAGAAGGCGCAAGACTGGGGCACTATTCTGACCCGCCAATGCTTGTGCTTGCCAGCCTCGCGGATGGACCAAAGCACGGACACGCGATGATCGAAGACATTGTGCGCCTTTCCGGGACCCGTCTGGGTCCGGGAACGCTGTATGGGGCGATTGCTCGCCTGGAGCAGCAGGGTTGGATCGAGCCACTCCCCGCCGAGGAACGCCGCCGGCCCTATCGCATAACCGGGGAGGGCCTGCGCATTCTCCGCGCAAAGCTGACCACCCTGCAACAATTCAGCAAAGTCGGACTGAAGAGGTTGGAAACCTTATGAATTCCAGACTCGCTCACCTGCTTGTGTTTCTGTATCCGCGTCCCTGGAGAGAGCGCTACGGCGCGGAGTTCGAGGCGCTTCTCCATAACGGCGGTGGCGGCCTGCGCACGTGGGCAAATGTGGTCTGGTCGGCATTTCATGAGCACGTCTTTCCAACCCCAGGTCTCAATACGGAGCATAGCCAATTCCAATCGTGGTGCGTCCGAGCGCCGTGGGCGATGTTCGGCCTGGCCCCGCTGCTGCTTCTCGCGGCGGCCTACTTCGTGGCCTGTTTCATTTTGTGGTCTGGGTGGAAGATTTTTCTGCCGGGAACGAATACGCCTTTCGTCCCGATCGATGGGCTTGCGAACTTCTATTTTCAAGTCGGCAGGTTGATCTATTTCAGTGCGCCGATTGTCATCGGTTGGGCAATCGGACTCGTCGCCGCCCGCCAAAGGTTGAAAGTGGTTTGGCCCGGTGCCGGTTGGCTCCTGATCGCATTGATCGGCGGCACGGCCCAGGTTCGCGCGAGTCGCACGACCGTCCTCAGCGGAGTCGGGCATGTCCGCATGGCTTTCGCCCTGGGGCCTTCTGTTCATGGCATTCCAGACGGACTGTTTCATGGGTTGGTGATTCTCTCGCTCGCGGTGCTGCCGTATGTCATTTGGCGATTACAAAAGGCTCTCGCCCTTTCCGACTAGTTCGCCCGGCCGGTGTATGGACTAACGGGATTCGAGTCCTGTTCCCAGGGGATCCTAAATATGCGCGTGATCGAGACTCTGGTCGTGCTCGCACTGTTTGCGGTTGTTGGAATCTCGGCCTTGCTGGGATTGCTGTGGCTGGACCACACAAGGGAGACGACGCTACCCACGCCTACTGGCGCGTTCGCGGTCGGTCGCACGACGTACGTTTGGAGCGACGCCACCTACACGGACCCGCTGGCGCCGCAGCCAGGCACCAAACGGGAACTGCTTGCCTGGATCTGGTATCCCGCGGCGCCTCCACGACCATCACAGACGGTCGACGACTACTTGCCGGCTTCCTGGCGGATCGCTCTTAAACGCCAGCTTGGCGTGCCGTTCACGCAATTCCTGACACGAGACTTGTCGCGCGTCCGCACGCATAGTATTCGTGACGCCGAAGTTTCGCCTCAGCAGCGTTCATATCCAGTGGTATTCACGAGAGCGGGACTTGCGGCCCTGACGACGGACTATACGACCCTTGCCGAAGACCTGGCGAGTCATGGCTACGTGGTTGTGGGCTTCGATGCACCGTATCGAAGTTTCGTGGTGGTGTTCCCCGACGGAAGGGTGATCGCGAGGGCGCCGCAGAACAACGCCGATCTCCTCGGCGGGCAAGAACAGGAGCATCTCGCCAATAAGCTGGTCCAGGCATGGAGCGCCGACATGAGCTTTGCACTCGATCAGCTCGAACGACTGAACGGCTCCGACCCCTCGGGCAGGTTCCTGGGACGTCTCGATATGCAGCGGGTTGGAGTGTTCGGCCACTCGCTCGGCGGTGCAACAGCCCTCCAGTTCTGCCACGATGATTCCCGGTGCAAGGCGGGCATCGACGTGGATGGGGCTCCCCTCGGCAGTGTGATCGGCGAAGGCGTCACTGAGCCGTTCATGTTTCTCCTGAGCGACCACAGAGGCGAGTCCGATGCGGGCGAGCCCGAGGCGATCCGCCAGGCCGGAGCGAACATTCACTCCATCTACGATCGACTGCCTGGTGACCGCAGGTTGATGATCACGATCCGAGGCGCGAATCACTTCATGTTCAGCGACGACGGAGCGCTGTTGAAGAGTCCACTGGTGATGCGCGTGATGCACAGGCTAGGGATTGTGCGCCTCGATGGCCGCCGCCAAGTTGCGGTGACGGCGCACTACATCGGTTCTTTCTTCGACGTGTACCTGAAAGGGGCGCCCGCATCGGAGCTCAAGAGTCGACCAGAGTATCCGGAGGTCGAATACGTTCCTTGAGCACATGGTGGGCGGCGCCGCGCATTCTATAATTCCTTCCGGAGGGATCATGGCGGGGTGGGGCACAGGTAGCTTCGAAAACGAGGACGCGCAGAGTTTTCTGGGCCGGCTTAATTCCATGGGAGTCGATGATCTAAGGTCGACGCTGGCCCGGGCCGCCGATCAGGATGACTATCTCGAAGCGCCGGAAAGCAGCAGTGCAGTCGCGGCCGCCGAGGTGGTTGCGGCGCTGGTTGTTGCTGCGACATTCGTCGCCACGAAATTCGATGCTGCGAAATTCGCCGCCGAAGAAAAAGATGCGTCGTCGCCCACGATGCCGCGGGAACTCGCGGATTGGATCCGTCAGAACCATGCCGGTGTCACGCCCGATTTGGTCGAGCTCGCTCGCCGCGCAGTGGAAAGGGTACGAACCAACTCCGAACTCAAAGATTTGTGGCTTGAGGCGGATGGGCTGAACGAGTGGAGCGCGGCACTTCGCGAGCTAAAAGAAAGGCTCAGTCCCTAAGGCGTCCCGGACGGCCGAGGGCGGCTGTCCCTACGCGATCGCAACGGCTCGCGTCAGTCGGCCGCAGCGCCAGTGGTTGAAGTGCGGTCGCTGGTATTGTCGGCGTTGTTCTTCTCCGCCTGCCGCAGACGCAATGCGCGGTTCGAGGGCAAGCCGGCATCGCGGATCTTGTATAGCAGGGCGCGATAGCTGATGCCCAGGGTACGGGCGGACTGCTTACGGTTCCAGTGATGCTGTTGCAGCACCTTGAGGATGACCTTGCGCTCCAGTTCGCGCACGCACTGTCGCGTCATCTTCTTCAGAGAAATCGGCCCGTCGAACGAGATCTCGGGATTGAAAAAATCCGGCTCGCGTGCCACCAGGTCATTGGTAATCACTTCCTCATGGCCCAGGATCACGTAACGCTTGATCAGATTTTCCAGCTCGCGAATGTTTCCCGGCCAGTGATATTTCTGCAGCACTGCCATCACTTCATTCGACAGCGGCCGAGCCCTGCAATTGAACTTGCGGTTGTAGTATTCGAGGAAGTAGGTGGACAGGTCTTCAATGTCGCCACGTCGTTCCCGCAGTGCCGGCATGTGCAGATTCACTACGTTGATGCGGTAGTAAAGATCCTGGCGGAAAGAACCCGATTCGATCTCCGATTCCAATCGGCGGTTCGTGGCGCACACGACGCGCACCTCGACCTTTTTGTCTTCCTGGGCGCCGATCCGGCAGAACTGCCCATCCTGCAGAAGTTGCAAGAGTTTCGATTGCAGCGAGGGATCCAGTTCGGAAATCTCGTCGAGAAATAATGTTCCGCGGTGCGCCAGTTCGACCCGTCCTGGCTTGGAGCCAACGGCGCCCGTAAAGGCTCCTCTTTCGTAGCCGAACAATTCGCTTTCCAGCAGCGTACCGGGAATGGCGGGACAGTTTACCTTTACATAGGGCCCAGTTTTCCACGGAGACAGTCCATGAATGAGCCTGGCAATGATGTCTTTCCCGGTGCCGCTCTCGCCCGTAATAAGGACAGGAACGTTGGCGGCGGCTACTTTTCCCAACCGCGAACGAACCGCCTGCATGGCCTCAGAGTGGCCAAAGATTATTTGATCAGGGGGGACCTCGCCGAGCGATTGCGCCAGAGAACTTACCGAAGGTGTCGTCATAAGACTGAATACCCCATTGCGGTGAGTGTTCACCCGCATGCACTAAAAGTGCATCCCAAGCACCAAACCGGGGAAGAGAGCAGAACGACCTAGGAGACTTCCGTTAAATGCTCAACTTATGAATGGCTTGCAGTGATGATATCGCGGGAGAGGGAAGATCGGGCATGGCACCAAAGTGCCATTCTGAGACGGGCCAGGGAAGGGAAAAATAGTTCACATCGCAGAAGCCGTTTTCCTCGAATGCTTGCCGGAAACGGCTGCCGCGTCGGTGTTCAAGGGACGGGCGAACTTCACACCTAAAAGGTGGTAGTCATCCAAGTGGGTAATCCAGACCGTCTTTGCCTGCATGATCCGTGAGGAGATCCTCAAACCGTTGGCGGGGCCGATTGGAGCGCTCGGAATCTCCAGCGAAACCAGCGCTGATTTGGGCAAAGAACGGCGAACAACCACCATGGCACCCCCAGGAGAGATGTTAATGGCCGTGGCAAACTCCAGGGAATTCTTGCCATTTCCGTCACGTGTGCGGATAAAAACCGGAATGGCCAGCTGTAACCGTGCCCACTTGCGTGCTTCCTTCTTAGATAAGCTACGAGCCACCCGTCCGCACCACCTTATATGAGGTATTCACACCCCGAGACCGCACATCATGGGCCAAACTTCGGGGCGTAGTCGAGCTAGCTCGGAATCACTCCAAACTCGCTACCAACACGGAGATTACCGAAGTGTCTTCCAACCTCGGGATTTAATAATGACTACCGGTCAGATCACAAAAGTGCAACGTTTTTCGCTTCGGTGCCAGTTTCAGCGCCGTTTGTAATTGACAGTCGGTTGCACCTCACATAGGATCACTTTATCCCCGCGTTCTGACGGTAGTAGATTCTCCTCCCTCGATAGAATTTATTGACGTTATCTGGTTCCCCATGCCTTCGATGTCGGAAAAAATCCCTATCGTTGCCCCCAGTGGCAGAAGTCCGAAGAATGGCTTGCCGTCAGGCGAAACGGCTCGCGTTGCCGCGTCCAACTCCGCGGACGATGGAGCGAGCGAGCTCGAACAATTGCGCGATCGTTTTCGCAAGACAACCAATGCTCTAGCCTCGGCCGCACACGACCTCAAGACACCGCTGGCGATTCTCAATGGCTACATTGAACTGCTGCAGAGTCAGAAACTCGGGCCGCTCAATGAGCGCCAGCGCGAAGTGATGGGTGACATGTTTTCCAGCGGCCAACGCTTGCAGCAATTCATCCAGGATTTCCTGACCTTCAGCGTGCTGGAGACCGGCGAACTGCGCATGCAGTACGTGGACGGTGACATGAATGCGTG
>DATFVD010000458.1:0-7426 GCA_035260505.1 Terriglobales bacterium | reverse complement strand
GTGCGTAAGCCTCGGCCGTGGCGGCATCGATATTGTCGGAATAGAACCCGAGCTGGTCGTAAATCTTCCGCTTCTTGGGATCGCTGAGGACGTCGTTGGCCTCGGAAAGCGTCTTGAACTTTTCTTCCGCCGCCTTGTCGCCAGGATTGACGTCAGGATGATACTTGCGTGCAAGTTTGCGGAACGCTTTGCGGATCTCGTCGGTGGAGGCGGACTTCTTTACGCCGAGAACGCCGTAGTAGTCTTTATCTTTGGTTTGGGTGGCCATTTTCCAGGTGTCAGGTCTCAGGTCTCAGCCCGTCATCTTCCGTGCTGACCACTTTCTAGCGATCGATTGTCACTTAGAGCATAATCTGAGAACTGGGAACTGAGAACCGGGAACTGTTTTCTCAGTTCACCACTTCCTTCTCTTGCTCATCCACCGATACTGTGTACGCCTCAAATGGCGAAGCGTCCATCGACACGGGAATCCGCTGCACTCCGGTCGCAGTCGGAGCGGAGCAATACCAGCGTCCCTCCTCTGGGACGAAACTCACGAAAAACATTTGTCCATTGACTTCGAATCTCAATTTGCGTTCCTCTCTCTGGCCCGACTGCAGATCCCAATCTCGCTCTGGATACCAAGCCCTTACTTAGTTTGATGCAGAGTGGGGGAGCATTCGCGCCCCCACTCAAGTGCCACTTGCCAAGCCGAGCAGATCCCTCGCTAGGCTCGGGATGACGGCTGCGGGCTCCCGCTTCGCTCCCGCCCGCAAGGCGCCGTCACTTCTTGTCTTCGACATCCACGTACTCGGCGTCAATCACGCCTTCGTCTTTCTTCTTGCTCTCGCCGTTACCGCCGGAAGCGCCATCTGGTCCATCGACTGGGCCGGTCGCTCCCGCGGCCGCGCCGGAAGTTGCCTGCGTAGCCTTGTACATCTGCTCCGCCAACTTATGCGAAGCCGCAGTCAGCTTCTCGCGAGCCGAGTCCATCGCCGACTTGTCGCCGCCTTCGATGGCTTTCTTGGCATCCGCCAGCGCGTTCTCCACGTCCCCGCGCTCGGAGCCCGAGATCTTGTCGCCATGCTCCTTCAGCATCTTCTCGATGTTGTAGACCATCGAGTCGAGCTGATTCTTAGCCTCGATCTCTTCGCGCCGCGCCTTGTCTTCGGCCGAGTGCGCGTCGGCTTCCTTCGCCATGCGCTCCACTTCTTCTTTCGACAAGCCCGAAGACGACGTAATCGTAATCTTCTGGTCCTTGCCCGTGGCGTTATCCTTCGCCGTTACATTAAGGATGCCGTTTGCGTCGATGTCAAACGTCACTTCAATCTGCGGAACTCCCCGAGGCGCCGGTGGTAGACCGGTCAAATGGAACTTGCCCAGAGTGCGGTTCTGCGCCGCCAGCGGACGCTCACCCTGCAGCACATGGACTTCAACCGAAGTCTGACTATCGGCTGCGGTCGAAAACGTTTCCGTCTTCTTCGTCGGAATCGTGGTGTTCCGCGGGATCATCGGCGTCGCCACGCCACCCAGCGTTTCGATCGACAACGTCAACGGAGTAACGTCCAGGAGCAGAAGGTCTTTCACCTCGCCCCCAAGCACGCCGCCCTGAATCGCCGCACCGACTGCCACGACTTCATCCGGGTTCACGCCCTTGTGGCCTTCGCGTCCGAACAGATCTTTTACGATCTGCTGAATGCGCGGCATGCGAGTCTGTCCGCCGACCAGCACCACTTCGTTAATTTTGCTGGAATCGACGCCCGCATCTTTCATGCATTGCTTCGACGGTCCAACCGAGCGCTGCAGAATGTCTTCGATCATTGATTCGAGCTTTGCCCGAGTCAGCTTCTTGACCAGGTGCTTCGGCCCGGAAGCGTCCGCCGTGATGAATGGCAGATTGATCTCGTGCTCCATGGTGGTCGAGAGCTCGATCTTCGCCCGCTCGGCCGCGTCGCGCAGACGCTGCAAAGCCATCTCGTTCCCCTTGCCGCGCAGGTCGAGACCTTCATCCTTCTTGAACTCATCAATCAGCCAATCCACCAGCCGCTGATCGATGTTGTCGCCGCCGAGGTGCGTGTCGCCATTGGTGGCCTTCACTTCGATCACGCCTTCGCCGACTTCGAGCACCGAAATATCAAACGTGCCACCGCCGAAGTCGTACACCGCGATGGTTTCGTCCTTGCCTTTGTCGAGCCCGTAGGCCAGCGCGGCCGCGGTCGGCTCGTTGATGATGCGCTTTACTTCGAGCCCGGCGATTCGCCCAGCGTCTTTTGTAGCCTGCCGCTGTGCGTCGTTGAAATATGCCGGCACGGTGATGACCGCCTCGGTGACTTTCTCGCCGAGATAGTCTTCCGCTGCCTTCTTCAGTTTTTGCAGAATCATCGCGGAAATCTCGGGCGGAGTGAACTTCTTGCCCTGCGCAACGATCACGACGTTGTCGCCGTCGCGCTCAACTTTATAAGGGACCATCTTCAATTCTTCGCTAACCTCGTCGTAGCGGCGTCCCATGAACCGCTTGATCGAGTAGACCGTATTCTCAGGATTGGTAATAGCCTGCCGCTTGGCGACCTGCCCTACCAACCGTTCGCCGGTTTTTGTGAATCCTACGACCGAAGGCGTAGTCCGGCCACCTTCTTCATTAGGGATAACCTTGGGCTCTCCGCCCTCCATAACGGCTACGCAAGAGTTGGTTGTGCCGAGGTCAATTCCAATAATCTTTCCCATAACGAATCCTCCAAATATGATAAGTGCTTTACAATCAATGTGATGATGATTACGCTTTGGGCCATGCTATAACCTGAGCGAATCGTTGTCAAGGTTTAGATGCTAAAGCGAGCCGGACGGATTCGCCAGGGTCAGCGATAAGACTTGTCTTTTGAGGTCACCCTATCCAAACCAAGTTGGTGCAACTCGAAACACGACTACAGGAACTGGAACTGCTCGCAAAAGAGATAGGAGAACTCGCGATGCAGCGCCCAAGACTGGCTAACCCGAAACTGGGCCCTCGTCGCGCAACGCTGGTACCGCGGCGCCCGAGAACTGGCTTCGGTTGTCCTTTAGAATTTGGGATGGGCGGGTGGCGGCATCTACCGCCGCAGTCCAACGCGAGTCGTCCTTAAATATCGACGGATGAAAAACCATCGGTGCCCCAAGTCGCGCGCTTTTCGAGACCTGCGAATCCACGGGTCGGTCAATCTTGGGATTTTGTATGACATCATTCCCTTGCCACCCGCGAGGTTTTTTCGTACCCTGAAGCCTATGGAAGTACACTTCACCCCCGAGCAGCAGGCACAGATTGCGCAGGTTGCCACTAAAGCGGGGACCGTCCCCGAGCGGTTGGTGACGAATGTTGTTGTCCGCTATCTCGCCGAAGAAGCCCGCTTCCTTGCTGCTGTGGAAAAAGGATTAGTGGCAGCCGAGCGCGGCGAGTTTATCGAAGAAGAAGAAATGGACGCCCGCCTTGAAGCCATGTTCAAGGCCTGACGTGCATCCGCCTGATGCGCATCCGATGGACTGTCCCCGCCGCCGATGATCTACTGAGCATCAAGAACTATCTGCAACAGAACTATCCGCATTTCGCGGAGCCGACTGTGCGGGCAATCTACCAGCGTATCCGCCTTCTGAAAACCTCACCGAACCGAGGCAGGCCCGGCCACCGGAGCGGCACAAAAGAACTGGCGCTTACGCCGCTCCCTTACGTCGTGGTCTATTCCGTGAAAGCTAATGCTGTCGAAATCCTGCACATCTATCACGGTGCGCAGGACTGGCGCTGATATTTGCGTTGGCGCGCTCAATTTCCGCCCAAATATCCGGCGTCGCGATTACCAAACTTCACCGCGCCCGCCCGTCGCAATAATCCTCCGTAGCCATTCCGGTGACCTGCTTTGTGGTGTTGCCTTTGCTTGGCGCAGGGCGGCTTCCTCTTCCTCGAGAGACGTGCCGATCCCGAATGAAAAATCCATTCCCTCGATGGTTTGGATCTGACCCTCGGCATAGACCTGAAAGGATCCCCTGAAAATCTGCCGGGCTTGAGAAAGTTTGGTGCTCAATTCCTCGCGGGATTCTCCCTTGCATACAAATTCATCCCCCTGTTGGTGGTATGCGTCCAATCCAACGCCGGTGAATATCCTGGCAAGTCTGCATAAGAGCGCATCACCGGCGATTTGGCCGTAAAAGTCATTGAAGGTCCGCATGAGGTCAACGTCGGCGATGGCTACGAACGGACTCGCTCTCCCTTCGTCAAAGGCCTGACGGTTAGGCAATCCAGTGAGCGCGGAGACTAACACGACGCGCTGGACAGGTTCCACAATCTGAGTAGCGGGTTGAACGTCTCGATGAACCGAGATCGCAGCTTTCGCCTCTTCCAGGCTCGAAGAGATACCGCTCTCCACCATGAACGCGGCGAGGAAGGCTGGGGATCGGGAGATGCCGTACTTGCAATGGATCAATATCCGTTCGCGTTTGCCCGCCTGCTCCTGCAGCCAAAGCAAAGCTTCCTTCACGTGCTCGGGATAGATGACTCCTGTGTCGGGGGCGGGAATCCACCTGTACGCCTTGCCGGGATGTTCCGAAGCTTGGTCTCGTCCCGGTGGCTTGTAAGCGTCGGCGCCGCGAACGTTGAGGATGGCGGTGATCTTCTCTGGATTGTTGCGGACGAGTTCGTCTGCGTCTTGCTGACTGCCGAGCCACAGGTTGTTAACGATGTGGTCCATCATGATGGTCTCAGTTCACCCAGTGCCGAACTCGCCTGATAACAATTCTCCTTAGTCTAAACGCTGTTTTCGACAATTACTTCCGGTATCCCTTTTCTTCAGGCGTTGCGATTACGACGGGTCTCGACTAGCTTTTTCCGGCCTGGGTGAGTAAACTTTCGCTCAATCCGCTCGACCCCGGCGCCCCCGCCCAGAGTTTTGTCGGAATGGCCGTTCGAATTCTGTGGAGGCAATTATGAAGCGAGTTCCAGCGGTACTTGGTCTTTGTACGCTGCTGTTACCAATCGCGGCCTTGGCGGACAATGTGTATTTAGTTAATGAGTTTGGCTCGGTTACCCTCACCAACGCCGGGATCGTATCCCGGGGGTCCGAGCTGATGAGGTTCAACGGGGTTACAGCGCCACCAGGACACTCTCTGGGCTCGGTCAGCTTTTCAACCGGGGCTCTCATCCAGGGCAGCATCCTTGGCGGCGGAGTTTTTTCCAGCACGGGCTCCAGCTTTGTCGTGATTGGTTCCGGCAAATACGGGGAACCCAAGGGAACAATTTTTAGCGGCAGTTTCATCGGACCTATTGCGTGGGTGTTGGTCAGCCGCACCGGCAACAATTATGTCTTCGATCTCTTGGGCTCACTTAAGGGAATGCTCTACACCGGCCGGTCGGTGACCGGAGCCACGATGCAGACCATTTATGTGAATCAGAATCAATGGAACCACAACCAACGCGGTAGCATCGGTTTCGGCAGGGCCAAGTTTGGTCCTGAGCTTAGGGCAGGTCCTGAATCCGGCACGCTGGGGTTGTTCGCCACGGGCTTGATCGTCCTTGCGGGAACTATCCTGCCGAAGTTCGTATTTTCCAGACGGGCGCGGTCAGGTCTCGATCACTGACAACGTACAACTCTCAGTTAGCGCGAACGCCTCTCTTCCATTGTGTCTACCGTGTTGAACTATTGTCCGAGCGGCCCGCTCACAGTGCCGATGAAGCCGGTTTTGTTATCGAGCACTGCAAGGCGGAGTTCCTTGCCACCGGCAGGAATGTCCATGTCGATCGGTACCATCATGCCGTGGTCAATAATCTGCTGATAAGTTGCGGCGTCGAAGGCTTTGTCCACCTTAATGCTGCGGGACCCCAGATTCTTGCCGTTCAGGCTCCAGACACTGGCGTAGAGACTCACATTCATCTTTTTGCTGCCGCCGGAGTCTTCCGCCGTCAGAGTATGGGCATCCACCAGGAAAACGACCCGAACCTTGCCTGGGTCAGTGGGCTTCGCTTGCGCCATGAATGAGATCTGGGTGGCGGGAGCATCGACCTCGAGAGCGGCGGCCACGTCCTGCTCGTAGTTGCGGTCCTTTGTCGGGCCGGGCTCGATGGCAAAGTATCCTTTGCGGTAGCGCAGCTGAATGTCGCCCTGAGCCACTTTCACTTTGATGTTGCGCATCTTGCCATCCCACTTCTTGTTCTCGGGATAGTAACCGAGAGAATAGGAGGCTTTTTCGTCGGATGCCGCGAGCGCAATGCCCTCTTTAATCTCGTTTTGATTGATGTAGGCTTTGCCGCCGGTCTCTGCGGCCACTTCCTCCATTGTGCCCTGGCTGGCTTGCAGGCTCGAAACTTGAATGATGGCTCGGTTGCTCAGAGCGGTGTCGCTATACGCAGAACCGCCACTGGAAGCGGAGCTTTCCATCCCGGAGACCAGGCCGTGGAGATCCACCGGGTAGATCGCGATGCTGGCGCTCGCCAACTGCGCTTCCGCTTCGCGGATTGCCTGGCCATGCAGGTTGCGCTGCTCACCGGCCATGGCGCCTGCAGCGTTGACACTGACCGACCGTTGGCGGCCCTGGCCGGGAAGATCTGCTAATAGCTCTGCATCGGTCATGCTGCGGTCTTCCGGGACCAGGTCAAACGGAAGGTTCGCGGTGAGCCACACCACATTCTTGCGGCCAGGCAAACCGCCCAGTAACCGAGCGAGCGCGGTCATCGCGTCCAGCGTGATCATGGTGCGTCGCTCGATGTTGTAGCCGATCTGGAGATCTGCAAATGCCTGTATCGCCAGCCCAGCCTGCGCAATACTATCTGCCACCACCACCGACCCTCTCAATCCGTCTGCCACGCCATGGGATTCCGGCGCTGGCGCTCCGGGCTGAAGAATCTGTTCCTGGGGCCTGAAATTCTTGATAGCGGCGAGAAGCACCTGAGGATCACTCGTGAACTGCTGCAGCACCCGCAAATGATCGGTCAGCGTCAACACAGCCATCGGACGGCCAGACTGCCCCTGCTCCAACACATACTTCAGCATCTGCGAACGTGCATAGGACTGATCTTTGAACGGGGAGTTCGTCGCGTCCAGAAGTAATACAGTCGGTATGCCAGCCGGGGTCAAATTCTCGGGATGGTTGGAGAAAACTCCTGCCGGCGCGGGTGTCGCGGCGGCAGTGCGGTTACTAATGCCCGGCGGAACAAAAATGGAAACTTTCTGCTTCTTGCCGTTTTCTTCAAGCGTGAAGTCTTCCGGCTTCAAGCCCGTGACCGGTTGGCCGTTCTTGTGGGTTACGACAACGTCCACGACGACCAGCCGGGTATTCGCGCGAATCGTGATGGTCGGAACGTCGGTCGGGGCTGGCGCCTGTTGGGCACTCAAAATGGCTGGGGCAGCTGCGAGGTTCAGAATCAGGGCTGAAGCGGTTACGATCCGAAAGGGCAGGTTACACAACATGGAGCCTCCGGGGGTGCATCGGA
>DATFVD010000457.1:0-5532 GCA_035260505.1 Terriglobales bacterium | reverse complement strand
GATGGGGGCAGAGTATATCGCTGCTCGGATTATTTCCATCCGAGGTTGTATCCAACGACCGTGCGCTACGAGCCATACGATCATGACTCTGGCAAATCGTGACGGTTCCTCTCCTATCGTTATAATTCCGATTTGGCTGATGGCTGACAGCTGACGGCTGCGTCTAATGCGCTTCGAACTCTTCATTGCAACCCGCTATCTTCGCGCAAAACGCCGCCAGGCGTTTATCGGCGTCATCACGGGCATCTCCATCCTGGGCGTAGCGGCCGGAGTGGCTTCGCTGATTGTGGCACTGGCCATCAATAACGGCTTTCGGCAGGATTTGCAGGCGCGGCTGCTGGGTTCGACCGCGCACATCAGTCTGCTGCGGGTGGAAAGTGACGGCATCCGCGATTGGCGTCCGCTGCTTGAAAAGTTGGCGAAGCAGCCGCACGTGGTGGCGGCGGCTCCGGCGATTTATGAGCAGGTGCTGATTTCGCGCGGGCCGCGGGCGCGCGGGGCGGTGCTGAAGGGCATGCTGCCGCAGTACGAACGGAAGGTCAGCGATCTGCTGAAGACAGTGACGCTGGGATCAGCGGCAGCGCTGGAGGAAACCCCAGCCGCCGTGCCCGATGCTAGTGTGGTGCCGGGTCTTCGACCCGGCTCGGACGCGGCGGAGCCCCGTCCCCACACTGACACTTCACAGGCACAGTCTCCCGACGACCTTGCAGGCGTGCGGCACCGCGTCGCGGCGATGCCTCCCATTATTCTCGGCAAGGATCTGGCGGAGGAGATTGGCGCAACCGTTGGCTCGGTGGTGCTGGTGACTTCTCCGCAAGGCGAGCTCACTCCGTTTGGCATGGTGCCGAAGTACATTCGCTTTCACGTCGCGGGAATCTTCAACTCCGGCTTCTTCGACTACGACTCGTCCTGGGCATTCATCCGGCTTTCTGACGCTCAGGAGTTGTTTGGATTGGGCGACGTGATCTCCGTCATCCAATTCAAGCTCGACGATATCTACCTGGCGGGCGACGTGGCGCGGGCCCTCGAACAGGCCGCCGGACACGGCTTCATGGCCACCAGTTGGATGGAACAGAACAAGCCTCTGTTCCGCGCGCTGCGCCTCGAGCGGGTGGTGACCTTCATCACCATCGGCCTGATCGTGTTCGTCGCCGCACTCAACATTTTGATCTCGCTGATCATGATGGTCATGGAGAAGACAAAAGACATTGCCGTGCTCATGTCCCTCGGGACGAAGAAGGCGCAAGTCCGCCGCGTGTTCATCGCGCAGGGCGTCCTGATTGGCGTGATCGGGACAGCGATCGGTCTGGTGCTCGGCTACATGATCTCTTGGGCAGGCGGGCACTACCACTTTATTTCGCTCTCGCCCGAGGTCTATTCCATTGACTACGTACCGTTCGCGCCGCGTCTGATCGATGGAGTAATTGTGGCGCTGGTCTCAATCGGGATATCGTTTGTGGCAACCATTTATCCCTCGTGGTCAGCAGCGCGGATTCTGCCCGCGGAGGCGTTGAGGTACGAATAGAATTTGAGTTTCATCAGTTTTTGATATTGTCATCCCGAACGAAGTGAGGCATCTGCAGCTCGCCGCCACGCATCCCGAAGCTCAAAGCGCCAAGGCCGGCAAACCCGGGTATCTCCTAAGTCTGAGCGAACTCAAGCTGGACGCCCGGCCCACCTCGGTTGTAGCGTGTAGTCTCATGCGTCCAGCTCCCAGGCTGAGCGAAATTCCCCGATACCCGGTAGTTGCCGGCACCGCCTTGCTGGCCATCGGGGTAACACTCGCGTGGTGGGCCCAGAGGGATATCTCACCGTTGTTCGAGACTGCCATGATTCGGCGGGGCGAACTCTGGCGGTTGGTCACCAGCATGTTTCCCCACGCCGGAATCCTGCACCTTGCCTTCAACATTTATTGGCTCTGGGCCTTCGGCACACTGATCGAAGAAGAGTTCGGTCATCTCAAAACAGCGGGATTGATCCTTCTATTTGCGATTGGTTCCGGCGCGTGGGAGTTTGCGCTTCTCAACGGTGGTATCGGACTTTCCGGTGTCGGATATGGCCTGTTCGGTCTGATTTGGATGCTCTCCCGCTACGACGAGCGCTTCAAGGATGCGATCGACGCGCGCACTGTCCAACTATTCGTCGGGTGGTTTTTCTTTTGTATCGTTGCCACCTTGACCAATGTCATGCCCGTCGCCAACATTGCGCATGGCGCCGGCGCCGTGCTCGGCATTCTCGCCGGACTCACCATTTCAATGCCGGACAATCGTGGGCCGGTTGCGGCTGGTCTGGGCGCAACTCTTTTCCTTGGACTTTGGGGCGCCACCCTGGGAAGACCGCGGATCAACTTGTCGCGAAATGGTGGCTACGAAGAGGCGAAGTGGGGTTATGACGCCCTGCAGGCGAAGAGAAACCAGGAGGCGGTTCGGTGGTTCCGCGATGCCGTTGCCTATCAGCCGAAGGTATCCGAGTTCTGGTATGACCTTGCCGTCGCGTACCAGCGATCGGGCAATCGGCGCGAGGCTCTCGCTGGTTACCGAAAAGCCGCGGAACTGGGTGAAGCGAGTGCCCAGTACTACCTCGGCACGTTGTTCGAGACCGGAGTCGAAGGTTTGCCCAAGGACACCGGGCAGGCGCTCTACTGGTACCGTAGGTTAGCGGAACAGGGCGACGCTAACTCTCTCAACGATGTCGCGTGGCAGTATGCGACCAGCGCCGATCCAGCCATCCGCAATCCCGCGGGCGCTCTGGAATATGCTCGCAAGGCTGTCAACCTGGAGAAAGAGCATCCCAATCCCAATCATCTCGATACTCTAGCTGAAGCCTTCTACGTGAACGACCAACCCGAAGACGCCGTCAAGACAGAGTTGCAAGCTGTCTCGTTAGCTTCGCCCGGTGAAAAGAGCGAGTTTGAGGAAAGGCTCGAGAAGTATCAACTTGCGCTCAAGAATACCCAGCAACAGTGATCCCCATCTCATTTCGAGCTCCCCCGCCCCCCTGTGACCACCGTCACGTTGCATTTGTTTTCCAGAGGTATACAGTCTTTCGCATACCCGCTCCCGAAAATGGAATCCCGGGATCAGGTTGTTTCTTCCTCATGGTCTAATGGATCAGGGATTGTCTTCTACTGCGTCGCAGTCGAAGGCAGCCCAGGCCGTTTGATACTTAGGAGGGGAAATTTGCATCAAATAGCTCAAGACCCTCTGTTGCGGGTCGAAGGGTTAAGTAAGGTGTTTCGCTCAGGCGAAGCCGAGCTCGTGCTCTTTGAGAATCTGTCTTTCCAGGTCAGGAAAGGAACGATGCTGGCCATCGTCGGTCAATCGGGTGCCGGAAAGAGTACCTTGTTGCACATCCTCGCAGCCCTTGATCGTCCCTCGGCGGGTGCCGTATACTGCGCCAACTCTCACGTGAATGCGCTTTCCGAGGATGACGCCGCCGAGTTCCGTAACCGCCAGATCGGCTACGTGTGGCAATTCCATTACCTGCTGCCGGAATTCACCGCTTTGGAGAATGTCGCCATGCCCTTGCTGACGCGCGGGCAAGCGCTGTCGTCCGCCGAACCGGAAGCTTCGCGGTGGTTGCGCGAAGTAGGACTCGAATCACGCGGGCATCATCGTTCGGGAGAGCTTTCCGGCGGCGAGCAGCAAAGGCTGGCGCTGGCACGGGCGCTCATCACCCAGCCGCAAGTACTGCTGGCCGATGAGCCAACCGGCGATCTCGACGGTCGCACCGGCGAATTGGTTTTTGAGCTGGTCGCGCGATTGCACCGCGAACATCAGCTGACGTCTTTGATCGCAACTCACAACCTGGCATTTGCACGACGGTGCCATCGCGTTTTACGGTTGGATCAGGGCAAAATAGAAGAAGTAGCACCGGAGTCGCTTCCGGTATAGCGAAATACAGAAACGAAATGCAGAGCAGAACCACAATTAAAGGTAGAGAATTAGTGAAAGACGTGAAGTTGAAAAATTCGGAGTTTCCAAGGTAAGACCGGCGGAGGTTACTACAAGTCGATATCGCTTGGGACTTTAGGCGATATAAATGCATAATAAAGGGTTGGGATCAGGGGTTTGGCGGAGGGCGGGGCGTTCCGCGCAAACTCGGGGGGAATGGCTATATGTTCGAACGCTACACGGAGAAAGCCAGGCGCGTTATCTTCTTTGCGCGGTACGAAGCCAGCCAGTTCGGTTCTCCTTATATTGAGACCGAACACCTGCTGCTCGGACTGCTTCGCGAAGATAAGGCCCTGACCAATCGTTTTCTACGCTCTCATGCCTCGGTGGAATCGATCCGGAAACAGATTGAAGGTCACACCACCATCCGGGAAAAAGTTTCTACATCAGTCGATCTACCCCTGAGCAACGAATGCAAGCGTGTGCTCGCCTATGCCGCCGAAGAGGCGGAGCGCCTTTCGCATAAGCACATCGGAACCGAGCATCTCCTGCTGGGATTGTTGCGCGAAGAAAAGTGTTTTGCGGCTGAGATTTTGCACGAGCGCGGATTGCGGCTTTCCACCATCCGCGAAGAACTGGCGCGTACCAGCCAGGAAAAAGCTGCGCCACAGCGCGGACAGCGCGAGTCCTCTTTATTGAGCGAGTTTTCCCGCGACCTGACGCAGTCCGCCATGGATAGCCAGCTCGATCCGCTGGTCGGCCGCGACGGCGAAGTAGAACGTGTCGTCCAGATCCTATGCCGCCGCACGAAGAATAATCCTGTCCTCATCGGCGAGCCCGGAGTGGGCAAGACCGCTATCGTAGAAGGCCTGGCGCAACGCATCGCCGACGGCGAAGTTCCTTCCTTCCTCGCCGACAAACGTATTCTGGCCCTCGACCTTTCTCTGATCGTCGCCGGAACCAAATATCGCGGACAGTTTGAAGAGCGCCTCAAGACCATCATGAAAGAGCTGATGGAGTCGCAGAATTCCATCATCTTCATCGACGAACTCCACACGCTCGTAGGCGCGGGATCGGCAGAAGGCTCGCTGGATGCGGCCAATATCCTGAAGCCGGCCTTGTCGCGCGGCGAGATTCAGTGCATCGGCGCAACCACGCCCGCGGAATATCGCAAGTCGATCGAGAAAGACCGGTCGCTCGAACGCCGCTTCCAGGCGGTGAAAGTTCCGCCGCCCAACGAAGCCGATGCCATCAAGATTCTTTTCGGCATAAAAGAGCGCTACGAAAAATTCCACGCCGTCACCTATACCGACGACGCCATCAATTTTTCCGTGTCGCATTCGAATCGCTATATTCCCGACCGTTTTCTGCCGGACAAGGCCATCGACCTGATCGACGAAGCGGGCGCGCGCGTGAAACTGCGCCAGACCACGCTGCCCGAAGAATTGACGGAAGTCCAGAAGCGGATCAAGTTCATCGTCCATCGCATGGAGAACGCCATCGCGAACCACGAGTTCGAGAAGGCGCGCTTCTACTCGGACGAAGAACGCAAGGAGCGCGAGAACCTGCGCGCCCTTCGCGAAAAATACCACCTCGATGAATCCTCCACCGGCGTAGTCGGTCGGGAGGACATCGAGGA
>DATFVD010000456.1:0-10496 GCA_035260505.1 Terriglobales bacterium | reverse complement strand
GCGGAGGCCGGTTTGGCCGTTGGGTGTACTCCAGGCAACTTCCACCTCACCTTCAATGCCGGCGCCGCCTTCGGGAAGCTCGAAGGAGACACGAAAGAGACCCCCGGATGGAAGGGGCTTGGCCGCCAATATATCCATGCCCCGGCACTCAGGTCGAGCAGGATGCCTTCTACCGTATTACTGTCGTCGATACGAATCGAAACCGGGGCTTGGATAGCGACCCGAAATGATTGCCGCCTTTCGCGCTTCAGTAGGGCCGTGGCAGCGCGCAAGGTGTTTTGGGCCTGCTCGCGGGCGATGGGCTTGGTAAGGATGAAATGAGCGCCTGCGCCGAGAATGGAGCGGATCTGCGAGGCATCCTGCAACAAGGCAATGGTAACGGGCGGATGGCGGTCCGGGTTGGCAAGGCGGCGGCAAGCTTCCAGCAGTTGAGACGCCGCTTCGGAATCGTCGAAGTCGACGATAACCTGATCGAAACGCTCCTCCGCCAGTCGCGTCAGGGCGACATCGGCCGCGTTCGACCGAGTCACCGCAACGCCAAACTGCGCCAGGACCTGAATCAGCGTTTCCGCAGTCAGGTCATCCTTTGATACCAGCAATGCCTGCAAAATCATGGGACCGAGCCTCCCAACCTCGTTCCGCTTTCTACGGCCAGCGCGGTGTTACGCTGCGTGCTGGCTTGGACGCGGCAGTCGAGGGCTGAGCGCTGGCCTTGGCAGCCATCGCATTGGAGTTTTCATCGTCCACTTCCGTCAGCACTGCGCTATCGTCCTCATTGTCATTTTCCGCAAGCAACGGCGCGACTTCGCGCAGTTTCTCGGCAGCCTGCTGCAGCATCTCGATCTGCTTGCCCAGTTGCGTATACTGACCCTGCTTGCGCCGCAACACCTCATGGATATCCTTCATACGTCCCCCTGCGCCTGACTCTAAGTTTGGGCAAAGGTAAGGTCAACGGCAAAGGCATTGCAGGCCGTTACCCCGGTAACCGACGCAGAGGATTAGGTAGGCTTCAAAATGATCTCGTATCAGGCTTGGCGAAACCAGGCTGCGGAAGAACTCAAAACTCCTCAAACGAAAAAGGGAAGGGCATCCATTCTGGTGGCTGTTAAGTCGTTGAAAATGTGTCTGCGCTTTCAGGGCGTAGCTTGCTCCTCAAAATCAAAAGCCCCGCCTTGCGGCGGGGCCATGAGTTGAGTGTTCTGGGCGAACCAAGAAATCTTTAAGTTATGCCCCGATCAGTTTCCGTCGGAACATTCCAGCGATACCCACAAGCCCTGTTCCTAGAAGACCCAAAGTTCCAGGTTCCGGTGCAGGAAATGTTGTAGTCCCCACTTGAATGTGCCCGATAGTTTTGACAAGCTGACCGTTAGAGGTATAGATCGTCTGAACAGTCGTTCCGGTCGCGGTACGGCCGTTCCACAGCGTGCCCGTGATCGTGCCACTGAGCTGGAAGACATAGGTTTGATTCACGTGGCTCACGACGGTCCACGTAACTGGGCCGACGAAGCTGCCGGTGAAAATCGCTCCCTTTGGCTGTCCAAAATTTCCCTTGCCCGTCACGATAAACGATGAGCTTGCCCCACCCACGAAGGTTCCGCCACCCGTGATCGACCCGCTGGCCAGAGCTCCGGTGTTATAGCTAACCGCCCCGAGAGAGTGACCCGCGGGAGCCGTGATGCCATTGAAGCTATGCAGTTGTGAACCGAACGAGCTGACGCCTGAGTTCGAAATTGAAACCGAGCCAAACATGTTAGTGAGAACAATGTCGTCCGCCCAAGCGGCAATCGGCAACGCCAATGCCAGTAACGCTAGAACTACCACTCGCCTCATGTTAATTCCCTCCCAAATTTTTCTTCTTTTTCGATCTTGTGCTACAACCCGGACTTCCGTCCGAGATATAGGTCGCCTGTGGTAGATCGAGCATTTGTGGTTCCACAACGACAGAAGCTCGATCTCTGTTCTATATCAACAACTTAACAGCATTTACACTCGTTATTCCGAACTTCGGAATGCAATCTGCTGCACACTAGCAACATCCGCTTTCCTTAGATCGTCCGGACGATTCAAGTCCATAGGCGGCACCGCCGACTACGAAATGAAACACCCGTGGGTTCGGAATCGGGAGGGAAATTCTCGGCCAAAAACGTAACCTTGGGAGACCGCTTCCGGAACCCGGGCGACTCTTTAGTAACCAGTCGCGAGGTGACCCATCTTAGCACAGGCCCGGAATTTGGCAAGTGGCTCGTTCGTGCTATCCGAATCGCTCAATCGGGGGATGTCGCGCCCGGAGCCAGTTGCCCTATCTTTACAAGGTGAGCAGTTCTGGGGGAGGGCTGTTCAAGCGTCCCGTGATTCTTTTGGATCCGGGGCGCTTCTTATTTGCCATGATGTTTTCCAAAGACTCCCAGGTTTCCGCGCGGTTGCTGCATGGGGCAGATTCTCATTTCCTTCCCGCGTCGTCTTCGACCGTCGGCACTTCTTCACCTTTTCCCGACGATAAGCTGCGATAGGCAGCGTCCAGAATGATCTGATTCCGCCAGCCCACCTGGCCGGGGACCGGAAATACTTCTCGCCCTTCGACCGCGGCAGCGAAGGCGTCGACCTGCCTGGCGTAGGCAAGCTGGTTGGAAACCGTTTCTTCGGCGACGGGCTGTCCCTCGCGCCACAGCTCCAACTTAACCGAGCGCTCGACATTCAGCGCATCATCGGCGCGGAGCACGCCCGCGTCCCCGACAATCTCCAACGGCGTGCGATAGTGTGCGCGAAAGGAAACCAGCACCGCGGCCAGTGTGCCTCGTTGAAATTCGACCGACACGATGGCCGCCGACTCTACGTTGCCCGATCGTTCGTCGGAGCGCCCGATAACACTGACCCGCCGAGGATCGTCCTGCAGGATATAGCGCAAAGCATCGATACAGTGGACACCCACGTCTGCGATGGGACCGCCTCCTGCCAATGATCGGTTGTACAGCCACGTGCGGTGATGGCCTAAATCGGGAAATGAGAACTCGGCCCGAGCGAAGATCGGCCGCCCGATGTCGCCAGCGGCGATGCGCGCGCGAAATCGTGCGGTGCTCTCTTCAAAGCGAAAGACCTGGGCGACGCCCAGGAGAACGCCGGCATTGCGCGCCGCTTCGACCATCTGGCGGCATTCGTCCGCGTTCATGCCCATCGGCTTCTCACACAACACTGGCTTGCGGGCGGCTATCCCAGTGAGGACGTCCTGCAGGTGCAAGGCATTTGGAGTGGTGACCAGCACTGCGTCGACTTCGGGGCAGCGGCAAAGCTCTTCGGTGGAAGCGAAGACATGCGGGATGCCATACTTCGCAGCCGCCTCGTGTGCCTTGCTGGAGTCCCGGCGTGATAATGCGACCACTTTACAATTCCGGGCAAGCGCGAAGCCCGGCATCAGACGCCGCACTGCGTGCAAACCGAAACCTGCGATACCAAAGCGAATCATCTTAGTTTCCTTGCCTCGAGGAGGACATTCTACATTCGCCGGGAACCGGTTCCCCTGTGGTCGTTCCCTGTGTGCCTCTGTGCCCCCTGTGGTGATAGGCCCTCCTCAGCGTCAAAAGCGAAAACCACAGGGGACACAGAGGTACACAGAAATTCGCACTCTCCTGAGCGGTACTCAGAGACGCCGCAGTTCAGCCAGCAACTTAGGATGGATGTTGCCGCCACTGATCACAGCGACGTTGATCTTGGTGTTGGGCAACTCATCGGCGTGGAAAAGAAATGCGGCTGGAGCCACGGCGCCACTAGGCTCAGCCACGGTTCGCGCGTTCGCACTTAGCGCGCGCATAGCCTCTCGAATCTCGTCTTCGGTCACGGTCACGATGTCGTCCACATAGGCGCGGATGTGTTCGAAATTGATCGCGCCGATGCTCTGGGTGCGAAGGCCATCGGCCAGCGTCTTCGAGACTTGCTCAGCCGGCGAGGAGACGATGCGGCCGGAACGCAGGCTGGCCTGCGCATCGGCGGCTAGTTCGGGCTCGACGCCAATCACCTTTATCTTGGGATTGCTGAGCTTAATTGCGGCGGAGATGCCGCTGATCAGTCCACCGCCGCCGACCGGGACCAGCACCGTTTCAACGTTAGGAAGGTCTTCAAGAATCTCGAGCCCCACGGTGCCCTGGCCCGCGATAATCTTTTCGTCGTTGTAGGGCGGCACGATCACGTACCCGTGCTCGGCACCCAGTTGTTCGGCGCGCAGGCGGCGCTCTTCACTACCGGGACCGACGGTGACGATCTCCGCTCCGAGGGCGGCAGTGGCCTCGAGCTTGTTCTTCGGAGCATTGCGGGGCATCACGATTATGGCCTTCGCCCCCAGTGCCCGCGCCGCGTAGGCTACACCTTGTCCGTGATTACCGCTGGAATATGAGATGACGCCACGGCGTCGTTCGGCTTCGCTCAGAGAAGCAACTTTGTTATACGCGCCGCGCAGTTTGAAAGCACCGATGGGTTGCAGGTTTTCCAGCTTCAGGAAGAGCTTTCGCTGATCTGCAGCGCTGCTCCATTCGAACACGGGGGTGCGGACAGCGATGCCGTCGAGGAGGGCACAAGCTTGGTGAATGTCAGCTAGAGTGACGATACTGGGTGTCTCCTCTGTGCTCTCGGCGTCTCGGCGGTGAAAGAATTCTCAGATCTCCACGATCACCGGCATGATCAGCGGTCGCCGTTGGTTCTGCCGCGAGATATAGCGCTTCAGGTCGGTCCGGATTTTCTCCTTGATCACGCCATAGTCGGCTTTCTCTTCGGCGCTGGAGGAATCCAGGGTTTCGATGACGATCTCCTTGATTCGCGCGATCACGCCGTTGTCGCCGGGATTGAAGCCGCGTGTCACAATCTCGGGCGCACTTTCGACACGTCCGGTGAGCTTGTTGATCGCGATGACCGGCATCACGAAGCCGTCTTCGCTGAGATGACGGCGGTCCTTAACAATTATGTCTTCGACCACGTCTGTGCGGGAGCCGGAATCGATGCAGACCCGGCCCACGTTGATGCGTCCAGCCTTGCGGGCGCCATGTTCGTCGATTTCGAGAACGTCTCCCGTTTCGATCAGCATGACTTTGCCCACCGCTCCAGTCATCGACCCGGCCAGTTCGGCGTGCAACTTGAGTTGCCGGTACTCGCCGTGGACTGGGATGAAATATTTCGGGCGTACCAGGTTGATGATGAGCTTCAATTCTTCCTGGCTGCCATGTCCGCTGACGTGGATCGGCGGGTACGAGCCGTCGTCATAGATGACGAACGCTTCGCGGCGGAACAGGTGGTCCACCATACGGTAGATCGCTTTTTCATTGCCGGGAATGATGCGCGACGACAGCACGACGGTATCGCCCTTTTCGATTTTTGCGTGCTTGTGGTTATCCACCGCAGCCCGTGACAGCGCCGACATCGGTTCGCCTTGCGTGCCGCTGATCAGGACGCAGACTTTCTCGGGAGGGTAGTTTTTCATTTCGCCCGGGTGGATCAGCATGCCCTCGGGTATCTGGATATAACCCAGGTCTTCCGCGATCTCCGAAGAATTGTTCATGGAGCGGCCTATGAAACAAATCTTTCGGCCGTGTTCCCGCGCCATGGCGACGGTGAGCTTGATGCGGTGAATCGAGGACGAGAAGCAGGAGATGAAGAGACGCCGCTCGGTGCGGACAAACACCTCTTCAAATTTGCGGTGGACAGCGCGCTCGCTCGGAGTGTAGCCCTTGCGCTCGACGTTGGTGGAATCCTGCAATAGCGCCAGCACTCCCTCTTTGCCGTACTCGGCGAAACCGTGCAAGTCGAAGAGGCGGTTGTCAGTGGGTGTCGGGTCAACCTTGAAGTCACCGGTGTGTAGCACGACGCCTAGCGGCGTGTGGATCGCGAGCGCCACGCAATCGACAAGACTATGCGTGACTTGCAAAGGGTGAATGGTAAAAGAGCCGATCTTGAAACGCTCGCCGGGACGGATCTCGTTCAGGATCGCGTCATCTAGCAGTTGATGCTCATCGAGCTTGTCTTCGACATAGGCCAACGTGAATTCAGTGCCCCACACAGGAACGTTCAGTTCACTGAGAATCCAAGGCAGGGCTCCAATGTGATCCTCGTGACCGTGCGTAAGGACGATCCCGCGCACGTGCTTGCGATTTTCGAGGAGATAAGAAATGTCGGGGACGACGATGTCCACGCCCAGCAGCTCGGCTTCCGGGAACATCAGTCCCGCGTCAACCACGATGATGTCATCGCCGAAGCGGATGGCCATGCAGTTCATACCGAACTCGCCCATCCCGCCCAGCGGAATAATATGCAGTTTTCCAGTTGGCATTCGTAGAATTGATGCTAGCACAGGGTTAGGTTGGTGTAGAGACGCGGGCTTGAGCCACGTGCCCACGGTGAATTGGAGGCGCCGTCTGCCGGCTGGTAAACTCATACTCGATAAACTCATCAACGATGGCTGATGAAACAAAGTCGTGGATGCGCCAGCGCGTCGAAGGTGCGATCCGCGGCGGCCTGACCCGCACCTACGACACGATCAGAGTTGATCCCGGACGCTTCCTGATGCAGCTACGCGTGGCGCACGAGTTACCCCTGGCCACCTTTCAGGGCGTTTACACGCTGCCGGTGGAGCGCCTCGACGATGTGGCGGAGTCGGTGATCCGCGCCGGGATGAAGATGGCGGCAGTGGAGGGAGCCGGGTTTGGTCTCGGCGGAATTCTCACCATCGTGCCGGACCTCGGGCTTCTCTCTGCGATTACCATGCGCACCATCCAGAAGCTGAGCCTGATTTATGGGTTCGAATTGAACACCGACGAAGAAATTGCCGAATTGTGGATTGCCGCGGCCAGCGCCGCCGGGGTGGACATCGGCCGCGAATTACTGGAAAAGGAAGTGGTCAATAAGTTTGTACCGCGCGTGATCCAGCGAATCGCCGCCAAGGCCGGCACCGAGGTGGTGGAGAAGTGGGCGGGCCGCCTGATTCCGATTGCCAGCTCGGCCATCGGATGCGCACTGAACTATTACTTTGTCCGGGCGTGGGGCCAACGGGCGCGAGCACATTTCCGCGCCAAGCATCTCGAAGCGCGGCGCAGAATTGCGGCGGAACAGCCCAACATCCCGGCGTTACCCTCTGTGTCTTCGCCCTTGTGAGCGGAGCGCACGATCAATTCGGAAGCAGTCCGTAGACGTCGATTTCGGTGCGAGTACCGATATAGACCCTTCCGTTCGCCACTGTTGGCACGGCAAATTTCACAGCATTGCCGGCGGTGTCCCGGTTACTGGTCGCTTGCGAGCTATTCCACAGCTCGGCGGAAAGATTCGCCGCGTCGTAGGCGTGGAGTACGGCAGCGCCAAGACCGTAGGCGCTCGGGACGCCGTACTGGCTCGAATCGATTGCCCAGAGCACGCCGTCAGAAGCGCCATGAGCAGAAATCGATGGTGTTGCCCCAGGAAACTGGAAGATCGTTGCGGATTTCGAAGACGCTACGGTGTTGAAGATTCCTGTCGTTGCATCGAAAGCGAACAAGCTCAAAGCATCGGATGTTCCACCGAGATACAGCTTGTTTTGCCAGAATGCCGGAGTGCCAAAGATGGCCGGCGTTGCGAGAAAGCTTTGCAGGATATTTGTGTCCGTCGTAGTGCAGGAGGCGCAGTAGTTGCCCATCGCGTCACGGTCCAGCAAGTAGATCCTGCCTTGTTTCCCACCAGCGACCAGCAAATGTGCCGGGCCCGAAGTCTGATCCGGCAAGACCACCACGCCGCCGGAACCCAGATCGGCGTCCTGTCCGTTGAGAAAGGCCTGATTGAAGGGCGTGAACCAGTCGACCAACGACAGGCCGGACGACGTTCCGACCTTCACCACAGTGTCGCCAAAATCGTCGTTCGGAGGAGTACCGGAATTTCCGTCAAAAGTGCCATTCCCGGTCGATAAAAAGAGGCTGCCGCTGCCGTCGCTGGCCGGAGCTCCGCCCGCCATCCACATGCCGCCGCGAGAGCCATTGGGATTGGGACTGAACGCTGCAACCTGCGCCAGAGTACCGGCGTCATAGCCGAGCAGCCAGCCGTGATAAGGGTCGCGGTCCTCGTGGGATGCCCAGATGATGTAAACGATCCCATTCAGCAGAGTGAGGGCGCCCCGCTGGCCCTGGTTCCGCGAATCAAAGGTCAGAACGCCGCCCACCGAACCGTCTCCGGTACCCGGTACGGAGGCCGTGATATCGATCGGTCCAGTGAATTTCTCGTCGCCGGTGATGAGGTCCAGCGCGTGCAACCGCTGGTGGAAACTGCCGGCCGGGCCTTCTGACTTGCTGACCACGTACAGCGTTCCCGACGCGAGGTCGATGACGGGCGTGCCGGTGACACCGATTTCGGGCTGGATGTCCTTGTATCCGTTCCCAACGTCTCCTGTCGGCACCGAAGTTTCGCCTGCCGTGCCACCATGAGCCGCATCCAGCAGGTTTACGTGCCACAGCTGCGAACACGGATTTGCGTCAGCATCGAAGGAGTAAGCGGTGTCATGTTGTGTGGCCACGAAGATGGCGTCCCGGACCTGGGCGCCGATACTCAGGCCGGGCACCCACAGTGGTTGACTGTAGGCTGCGCCATCCACCGGACAGGAAAACAACTTCCCGAAGGTGGCTGTCTTTACAGTGCTTGTCGTGAGCGCGTATTCCTGCGGGTTTGTGCCGTCGCGGGCGAGGTTATTGTGGTAGGTAACAACCCCGGCCAAGTCCGTAACGGCAATCGTCGCCGAGGCAGCCTTCGTAGTATCTACCGTGCTCGTTGCCCGAACTGTGTGCGTCCCCGCAGCAGCAGGAGGAGTATAGGCACCGCCTGTGCTGATCGCGCCGACCACGGCGTTCCCACCAGACACTCCGTCTACGCTCCAACTCACGCTGTTTGTTGGATCACCGGTCGTCGTCGCTTTGAATTGCATCGTTTGGGTGATGACCACAACGGCGGCGCGAACGGGACTTATGTTCACCGCGGTGATTTGGGTGCCAGCACCGCCGGAACCGCAGCCGCCGATCCCAAGCGTTCCGATCAAGCAGGCAAAAGCGCACACGATCCCGTAAATGCAGCGATGACTGCGGCTGAGCATGAGTATTGTTCCCTTGTCTTCTAAAATGACGGTCTATTTATTTACACACTTCGGAAGTACAAGACAAGCAGCTTCTAGCCAGATCGTGCAGTCCTAGTTTGGTTCCTGCGAATTCCGCTCGTTCGCTTTTGGCGGAGGTCAGCGAATCAGTTGTCAGAGAAATGCAAAAGTTCAATCCGCAAGAAGTTTAAATTAACTGGTCGAGAACCAGAGTCTCGAAGCTTTTCACACGCTCAAACACTGGATCGTTGGTAATCAAACCGGTTGCCAGCGAGTTCTCGGCAGTCGCGGCGAGAACAGCATCCGGAGTTCGCAGGCGATGAAGAGCGCGAATTCGGGCGGCGAGACCTGCGATCTCCAGGTTCGGCGCAATCCAGTCCAGGTTGGGGTAGGTCGAAAGCAAGCCATAGAAGTCATCTGCCTGTTGTTGGTCGCCTTGGCGATACGGCAGCACGAGGAGTTCTGTCATCGTTATTGTAGATGTGATCGCCCTAGACCCGGACCGCTCCAGCCAAGAAAAGATCGGGTCGGTGTATACGAGATACTTTGGGTTGGGTTCTAAGTGATAAATGAAGATGCTCGTGTCCAGAGCGATTTGCCGGTGACGGCGGAGAAAGGCACGGAGCCGCTCTACTCCCAACTCTGGCGTTCCTTTTGCAGATAATCCTTTGGATATTTACCGCGAGCTAACCCACGGATCGCGGCATGATACGACTTCGGTTTTTGCAGGACCAAGACCTTACCGCCGCGAACAACCACAAGGATCTTGTCGCCCGGTTTCAGTCCAAGGGCTTCGCGAGCTTCACGGGGAATTACAATCTGGTTTTTCGCCGAAAGAGTTGCTTCCGTCATCGCTTTACATTATAGCACAAGGTAAAGCACGGCAAAATCTCTACCACAGGGACACAGAGGAACACAGAGGACAGTTCAAGGTCAGTCGCTCTCCTCTGTGTTCTCCCGTGTTCCTCTGTGCAGTCCGTCAGAGGCTCGGTTTCTACCGCAGCCACTCTTCCAGCTCAATCCCGCGCTCGGTCTTCTCGTCGCGGTACTTCACGATCACCGGCGTGTAGAGCGAGAGGTTCCACTCGCTGGATTTGCCTTTGCCCTTCGTTACGGCGCGTGATCCGGGGACGACTACAGCGTTCTCCGGGACTTCCAGAGGTTGCTCCTGCGTAGCGCGGTATACCTCGCCGCGCACCAGATCATAGAGCGGCGTCGATCGCGTCAGAGTCGTTCCCGCACCCAAGACCGCGCGGGTGCGTACCAGCGTTCCTTCGTACACTCCGCAATTGCCGCCGACCAGCACATCGTCTTCGATGATGACCGGGGCGGCGTTGACCGGCTCGAGCACGCCTCCGACCTGTGCGGCGGCACTCAGGTGCACACGTTTGCCGATCTGCGCGCACGAACCGACCAG
>DATFVD010000455.1:0-5361 GCA_035260505.1 Terriglobales bacterium | reverse complement strand
TCTCCGGAGTTGTCGTCGGCAACGACCTCGAAATGTAAGCGTACCGCCAAGTCGCGTGCAAACGGATCACTCGTCACCACCGCCACGGCAGGCCGGTTTTGCCAGCGCGCCAACGCCTGCAGAACGTCCTCGCACATCGCCCGCGCCAGCGCGAAGCGTTCTTCCGGACTCAAAACAGACGACAGCCGCTGCTTGGCATTAACTAGATTTTTTACCGGAACCAGAATCATGACCGCTCCAGCGCGGCTTGAGCGGATGGAGGTTGCGTTGCCGCATTCAGCACGCTTTTTGCCAGCGCGATTCTATCTTCATATTTGCGCATAATGGTTGGCGTGCAATGCACACGCATTCCGGTCGTGCGCAACGATTCGGCAGCGGGCGCGTCCTGCGAATCGACCACCAGCAGATCGAGGAAATCGTGATAGAAGTCCGCAACGCCGGCAATCGAAACTGCGAAGCCTTGCGCAGCCATGAGCGTTCCCGCGGGCCCAGAGACCGCTTTGCCGCCGACGATAGGGCTCACGGCCGCAATGCGGGCGCGGCTTTCGCGCAGCGCTTCGCGAATTCCCGGCACGGCGAGAATGGGCGCGATGCTGCTTACCGGACTACTCGGCGCCAGCAGCACAAGATCTGCCGATCGGATGGCCTCTATCACCCCGGGCGCGGGCTCCGCATCGGAGGCGCCGGCGAACCGAACCGATTCCACTGGATCCTGGTACCAGCGCTGGACAAAATATTCTTCAAAGCTCAAGTCTCCCGCCGGAGTCAAAACGCGCGTCTCGACGCGCGAGTTGCTCATCGGCAGCACGCGTGCCTTGACGCCAAGCCTGGTCGCGATCTCGGTGGTCGCTTCACTGAGCGTCTGGCCATCGGAAAGCAGCTTGGTGCGAAGAATGTGCGTGGCCAGGTCGCGATCGCCGACGTGAAGCCACGCCGGCTGTCCCAGTTGCCCCATGGCATTGAGGCAAAAAAAAGTGTCGCCCTTCACTCCCCAGCCGCGCTCCTGGCTGAGTTTCCCAGCCAGCATGTAAGTGATGGAATCCAGATCGGGCGATACATATAGTCCCCACCACCGCAGATCGTCGCCGGTATTAACGACAATCGTAAGCTCCTCCGGGCGAATGATTTGCCGGAGTCCATCCACGAATTTGGAGCCGCCCGTGCCCCCGGTCAGAACCGTGATCATGCCGCCCTCCGAGCGTAGCCCTCAGCGTCTGCGGCGGCCCTCAGGCGCTGCGCCAGCAAATCGCTGTGTGCCGCTGCTTGTTCCGCAAATTCCGGATAAACCGGCAACCTCTGTCGCAACTCGAATCCCCTCGCCTCCGTGCGCTGTTGTAACTGTTCCAGATGCGGCCACGGCTTTTCCGGATTGATAAAATCCGGCGTCAGCGGCGAAACGCCGCCCCAGTCGTTGATACCGGCATCAAGCAGATCGGCATAGTGCGGATCGGAAAGATTTGGCGGCGCTTGAATATTCATCTTCGGCATCAGGAGGCGCGCCACGGCCACGGTGCGCAGCATTTCTTCGCGATCCGGTTCAGGCCAGTGTGCCATCGGCGTCCCACTCTTGGCACGGAAATTTTGCACAATCACTTCCTGAATGTGTCCATACTTTTCGTGTAACTCGCGGATCGCGATTAGCGAATCCACACGCTCTTCCCGCATCTCGCCAATTCCAATCAGAATTCCAGTGGTAAAGGGAATTTTACGCCGCCCCGCATCCTCGATTACGCGAAGGCGCTTCCCCGGATCTTTATCGGGAGCATTGTCGTGAGCCGCGTCTTTCGCGAGCAGGCGCGCGCTGGTCGTTTCAAGCATAAGCCCCATGCTGGGAGCGACGTGGGACAGCCGTTCCAGCCATTCCGCGCTCATCAGCCCGGGATTGGGATGCGGCAGCAAACTCGATTCGCGAAGCACTTTCTCGCACATCGCTTCCAGATAATGAAGCGTGGATTTGTACCCGAAGCGCCGCAGCGTATCGCGCATCTCGGGGAAAAGCAATTCGGGCTTGTCTCCCAGGCTGAACAATGCCTCAGTACATCCCATGCGCTCTCCCGCGCGCACCACTTCCATCACTTCGTCAGGCGTCATGGTGTGCGCCCCGGGCTCGCCGGAATCGCGCCGGAATGTGCAGTATCCGCAATAGTCGCGGCAAAGGTTCGTCAGGGGGAGAAACACTTTGCGGGAATAAGTGATGACTGCCGGTTTGAATCTCGCGCGGGCAACTTGCGCCGCCGAGAGCAGGGAAGGCAGCACCTCAGCGTCGGTTCGCAACAGGCGGCAAGCCGCTTCACGAGAGATCGGCGTCTCGTCGGCGGTCGCCAAGTCAGCAGGCGTCGCGGACAGCGCATCTGAAAAAAGGGTGGCCATACGTCTCTAACTTCTTTACTTCGAAACTTGCTCGGTCCGAACCTACGTCAAATTCTGTCCGGCGCTGGCAACGATCATACTGGCGATCACTGGCAACGATAATAGCGGACCCGGGGAATCCCTGCCTCGGCAGCTTTCGCGAGAATAATCGAGCGCTTAAGGAGTGACCGCACGGGACCACCGTTCCGCTTCCGCAAAATACCGCTAAAGTGCTGAACATTTCAACACTTGACAACGTGAACAGTTGGGAGCAAAATTCCGCCGTTTAGCCAATCGACAAAAATTCGACATGGATCAAACGCAGATCAACCGCGTAAGTGTGGCGGATCAGGTGGCCACTCTCCTCCGCCAACGTATCCTCGAAGGTGAGTTCCGGCCTGGCACTCAACTGCAAGAATTGCCCCTGGCCTCTTCTCTGGGTGTCTCCCGCAACACCATGCGGGAGGCAATCCGGATCTTGTCACTCGAGGGCCTCTTGCGGCGCAGCCTCCATCGCGGCGCAGCGGTCTCTCAACTCTCATTGTGCGATGTGCAGGAAATCTACCAGTTGCGCCGGATGCTGGAATTGCCCGCCGTGCTCGCGGCGCATCCGGACGCGGGTTTGTTGCAGGAAATCCGCAGCGCGGTAGAGCAATACGAACTAGCGGTGCGCGAACGGAACTGGTCCCGCGCCGTCAGTCACGACCTCCATTTTCACAGCCTGCTGATCCGCTTTCACGGCAACAAGCGGCTGGAATCGTTTTATAAAAACATGCTCGGCGAACTTCGCGTCGGCATGGTGCTGGTGGACCGCAGTCATGACAATCCCGGCGCTCTGATTCCTGTCCACCGGAAGATGTGCCAATTGCTCACGGCGGGAAAACTCAAGCAGTGTGCCGAGGTACTGGAGCAGCATCTCGAAGACTCCGAATCTAGGCTCACTCAGATCATGCACGCGCACGCTGCGCGACTGGTGCGGGCAGCTCAGTAGCTGCCCTACAACACGAGACTTATGAGGGGGAATTCGATGGCCGTTCGATGCATTGTGGAATCCGACGCCGGAATGCCCGGCTTTGTTCAGTCCTCGCTGTTCCATCGCCAGCGCTTGGGAGCGGGCGTTTGTCTTCTATTGCTCTTGGCCGCGTCGAGTTGGCTGGGAGCCCAGACTGTGACCAGCACGCTCCAGGGACGCATCTCTGACACTACCGGCGCCGTGATTCCCGAAGCCTCGGTCACCGCGTTAAATGCGGACACCGGTTTGAAGCGCACCGTCACAGCCAACGCGGTGGGTGAATATCAGATCAGCGGACTTCCAGCTGGCGATTACACCGTCAATGCCGAAAAGTCGGGGTTCCAGAAATCCGCCAAGAAGATTCACCTGGACCTGGGCGCTTCAGGCAATGTGGATTTCGGGTTGGCTCCCGGACAGGTTCAAACCCAAGTCGAGGTGCAGGACGTTGGCGAAGTTGCCGAGCCGACACGAACCATGGTGAGCGAGGTTATTGATCAGCAAAAAATCGAGAACCTCCCCGTCAACGGCCGGGAATTCATCGACTTTGCACTGCTCGCTCCCGGCATCACGATCGGAAACACGACATCCGGGAGCACCGACGTGATCGTCGAACCGGTCACCAAACTCTCCTTTGCCGGCCAGAACATTCACTACAATTTCATCGCAGTAGACGGCGCCGATGACATCTCAACCGCTTCGGGCATCCAGCGCGGCACGCCTCCACAGGAGTCGGTCCAGGAGTTTCGCGTCATCAACACCGACTACACCACGGAATTTGGCCGAGCCACTGCGGGCATCGTAAACATCATCACCAAGAGCGGCGCCAACAACGTCCACGGTTCGCTTTACGACTATCTTCGTAATAACAAACTCGACGCCGTCAGCATTCTCTCCGCGCCCGGCTTCAACGTGTTGCGGCAAAATCAGTTTGGCGGCGCCATTGGCGGACCGATCCGAAAAGACAAGACATTTATCTTCGCCAATTACGAGGGACAGCGACGCACCGAATCGCCCACCTACAATTCGACTGTGCTCACAAACATCGCGGCGATTAATAATGCCAAGACGACGGTGTTCGGCCTGCCTGCCGAGAATCTATTTGTATTGCGCAATGCCAACACGGATAACGGGCTGCTTAGGCTGGATCAGAACTTCGGCCACAGTAACCTGTACGTCCGCTATTTCATCAATGACGACCGTTTGACCAACCAGTCGCCTCTGAATAATGGCTTCGACCTGCCCTCCGCGTTTAAGAACAACAACATTCGCGACCAATCGGTAGCGGGCGGATTGACGACGGTGATTTCGCCGTCGTGGGTGAACGAACTGCGTATGCAGTATGCCCACCGCAACTTCGATTTCCCGGTGGTTTCCACCCAGCCACATCTGGAAGTCGCCAATACTTTTGCAGTTGGCGTCAATCGCGGGAACCCGGACATTTACCGCGAGTCGCGCTTTGAGTTGGTCGACAACATGACGCATAACGTGTCGAACCACACCATCGCCTTCGGCGGTAACTTCGACCGTGTCAGCACTTACGAATCCTTCCCGCTCTTTTACCCCTTCGAGGCGGACTTTTCGAACCTCGCTGCTTTTCTGGGTACGGACACTGCGGCGTGTGGCCCGGGCGTAATCTGTCCCGATCCATTCGTGATCTTCTTCCAACGGTTCGACACCACTACAACTCCGCTCTTCAACGAGACGTCTCTGGCGGGCGGACCGGCCGTATATCAAGGTGGTCCGATTTCCCAGGCAATCCGTAACCAGTCCTCTGCGACCCTGGACCATATCTACACCGGTTTCTATCTCCAAGACAAGTGGCGCGCCTCCCAGAATTTGACGGTAAATTTCGGAGCGCGTTGGGAATTTGAGACGTGGCCTTCCGGAGTACTGAATACGAATTGGAAGGACGTGGATCCGCGCGTGGGCTTGGCCTACAGCTTGGGAACTTCACGCAATGTGGTATTTCGAGCGGGTGCGGGATTGTTCCACGGAATTAT
>DATFVD010000454.1:0-6656 GCA_035260505.1 Terriglobales bacterium | reverse complement strand
AGGCGTCATCGGAAGCGACTTCCAGAAAGGCTTCGAGGCGCAGACTCCTCTCGGCCGTATCGCGCAGCCGTCCGATATCGCCCCGGTAGCGGTCTTTCTCGCATCCGCAGATTCAGGCTGGGTGACGGGCGAGACCTTGCTAGCCTCCGGTGGTCTAAGGTAAGTGTGCACGCGAGGCCCCTTGCCGTGAGGTCAGGGGCCCAGCTTATCCAACCCCTACTCTTCAGTGGTGGCCCATCCAAGCTCCACTTGGGCGGGGTGTTCGCCGGCTGCAACTCGGCTGCGGACTTCGTTTGCATCCTTAATCCCCCCAACGGCGAGAACAACAACGTGAGACACTAGGCCTTTGCCAGACAGGCAGCGGCCGACTTGAATTCCTCAAATTCATTTCCCCAACGAAGGCTCTTCGCCCGCCTTTCGATTGTCGCCGGAAACACAGTCCAAGTCGCTGGGATCTTGGCCGCCTGTGTCGCCCTATCGCTGGCGCGATCTAGTCACTCGAAACCCGCCGCCATCATCGCCATGCTCGCAGCCTGGCTCCTCCTCTACTTCTTCTGCCACGGTCTCGCGCACTGGGCCATCGGAAGGATTCTCGGCATTCGCTTCGCTTTCTATACCCTCGGAGGAACTGGCAATCCTGAAGGCTATCCCGCCGGCATGCGATGGCTGTTCGAACATCTCCCCTTCTTCGGCGTGCAGACGGAGAAGGCCTCGATGCAGAAAGCGAGCCCGATGGCCAGGGCAATCATGTGGTCGGCAGGAGTAACGTCATCCGCAGTGGTTCCAACGCTAAGCGCATTCTGCGCATGGAAGGCGAGCGTTCCCGGCAGCAAGCTGTTTCTGATTTTTGCGGTGTTCTGGGCAATCGGAACGCTAACCAGCAACTGGAGGAGCCGCACTGGCGATTATTCGAAAGCCCGCCGCGCCCTCTCTAGATAGATAGATAACGAAACCGCAGGCGCCCGTCTCTCCACTAACCGGTTTTGCTGACACCTGACACCTGACACCTGTACCCTAGTCCCATGTCCTTCCACTCCGGATTCGTTTGTATTCTCGGCCGTCCCAACGCGGGCAAGAGCACGCTGCTGAATGCGCTGGTCGGCGAAAAGCTGGCCATCATTTCGCCGAAACCACAAACCACGCGCAACCGCATCCTCGGAATCATCAACGTTCCCAAGCAAAAAGGACGCGAAGCCGGGCAAATCGTGCTCATCGACACCCCCGGAGTTCATCAGTCCGGCTCCTCGCTCGGACGCAAGATGATGTCCGAGGTACGCGAGGCGCTGGAAGGCTGCGAGCTCATTCTGATGATCGTTGACGCCAAGAAGAAGTGGGACCGTGAAGACGCCTTCGTCCTCGACCTGGCGAAAAAGGCGGGCACTCCGGTCTTTCTCTTGCTCAACAAAATTGACCTGCTTGCGGATAAAAGCAAACTCCTCCCGTTGATCTCACAATTTCAAACTCTGCACGATTTCAAGGAAATCGTCCCCATCTCCGCCCTGAAAAAGAAAGGCCTCGACGAATTGCTGTCATGCGTTTTGAAGGCTCTTCCCAACGGCCCGCGCTATTTTCCCGAGGATCAAATCACCGATCAGCCGGTGCGATTCATGGCAGCGGAATTAATCCGCGAACACGTTCTAATGCAGACCCACGAAGAAGTGCCGCACGCGGTCTCGGTCCTGATCGAGCAGTTCGAAGAGAGTCCGAGGATGACACGCATCGCAGCTGTGATCTTTTGCGAGAGAGACGGCCAGAAAGCCATCCTCCTCGGCAAAGGCGGCCAAATGCTCAAAAAGATTGGAACCGACGCCCGCCTCGATATAGAGAAGATGGTAGGGACCAAAGTTTTTCTCGAGCTCTTCGTAAAGGTCAAGGCGGGATGGCGCGATTCGCGAAACTTTGTGGAAGAACTCGATTGGCGCCGTCAATTGCAGCAGATAGGAGGCCCGCACGATCCCGAATCCTAGAGGTCCCGTAGAGACGCGGCTTTCCGCGTCTTGCGCCGCCGAGCGAGACGGGCAGGCCCCGTCTGTACAAGAGTTTCTTGCAGACACTCAGCCCTTACGTTTCAGGTCCTTAGGCGTCGCCCTGACCGTGGGAATGCGCCAACGTAATAAAGTTACGGTTGGCTGCGACCCAATAAAGATTTGCATCTCAGCCCCTTAATCCCTAGAATCTGTCAGCGGCTCTGTGCATCTTAGTTAGTAGAAAGGTTTAGTCGAAAGGCCGGTAAGCCCTCAGCCGCTTATGGAAGATTCTTCCTCAACCTCAGGACAGCCGCCGCAATCCTGTAACTTTGACGCGGACAAGCTCGACCTCAAGCTCAGCGTGACGCTTGCTGCCGATCGCGACGCCGTTGACCCGGTCGTCCGCAGCGTGATGAATGTGGTTCGGGAGATAAAATGCGCTCCGGGACGCGAGGACGATATCGAACTGGCATTGACCGAAGCTCTTGCTAACGCCGTCGTGCATGGAGCAAAAAACGATCCATCTAAAATTATCGAATGCGATGTCGCCTGCGATGAGAATCGAGGCATTCTGATCATAGTGCGCGATCCCGGCACCGGTTTCGATCCCACCAAAATTGCCAATCCCTGCCACGGCGAGAACATTTATGCCAGTCATGGCCGCGGCATTTACCTGATCAATCAATTGATGGACGAAGTCCAGTTTCACAAGAACGGCACAGAGATTCACATGCTGAAGAGATAAGGTGTCAGGTCTCAGGTGTCAGGTCTCAGGAAAAGCTAAGTGCAAATCGCGTAACGGTTTTCCTGAGACCTGACACCTAACACCTGAGACCTGTTTCACTCTTTTGCCGCAATCCCCAAACTCTTCATCTTGCGATACAGATGGCTGCGCTCGAGGCCGAGCACTTCCGCCGTGCGGCTGACGTTGCCATGATTTTCGTCCAGTTTTTTGAGAATGTAGTCGCGCTCATACGCCGCCCGAGCCTGGTGCAGCGTGGATCCCTCGCTGCCCGCCGCTCGTCGGATGCCGTCGCGATGCACCAGTGGCGGAAGATGCTTACGTTCAAATCGCGAAGTAGTGGGATTCATGATCACGATGCGCTCGATCACATTGCGCAGCTCGCGGACGTTCCCCGGCCACGCATAGCGCATCAGTACGTCGATGGCATCGTCGGTGATCTCTCTTGGGCGCCGTCCATAGGCCGAGGCAAATTCCTTCAGAAAATGCCGCGCAAACAGCGGGATGTCTTCCTTGCGTTCGCGCAGCGGCGGCACCACAAAGGGAATCACGTTCAGACGGTAAAAGAGATCCTCACGGAAGTTCCCCTTGGCGATTTCTTCCTCCAGGTCTTTGTTGGTCGAAGCAATAACGCGTACGTCCACGGTGATGGGGTCGTCGCTTCCCACCGGAATGAATCGCTGTTGTTCCAGGGTACGCAAGACCTTGGACTGCGTCTTCAGACTCATGTCGCCGACTTCATCCAGAAATAAAGTTCCGCGGTCGGCCTTCTGAAACTTGCCTTCCTTGTCCGCCGTCGCTCCCGGAAATGATGATTTGCGATGCCCGAACAGTTCGCTGTCGATCAGGTCTTCTGGAATCGCGGCGCAGTTCATCTCGACAAACATTTCATCTTTGCGCGGGCTCTGCATGTGGATGGCATGCGCGACCAATTCCTTGCCGGTGCCGGATTCGCCGTAGATCAACACGCGTCCGTTGGTGGGCGCCATCAGCGCAATCTGTTGGCGAAGTGCCTTCATCGGAACGCTGTCACCCACGATCACGCTCTTCGACTGTAGCTGCTTCCGCAGGTCGCGATTCTCATGGCGCAGCCGCCGTGCTTCGATCGCGTTTTTTACCAGGATGAGCGTCTTTTCGAGCGAGAGCGGCTTTTCCGCAAAATCGTAGGCGCCCAGCTTGGTGGCTCGCACCGCCGTCTCGATGGTCCCGTGCCCCGAGATCATGATGACTTCCGGTGGATCCTGATGCTCGCGGATCCGCTCCAGCACTTCCAGCCCGTCGATTCCCGTCAGCCACACGTCCAGCAGGATCAAGTCGAAGTTGCCCTTGTGCAGCAACTCCAGACAATCTTCGCCGCTCGGGCTGACGCTGGTTTTATATCCCTCGTCCTCGAGAACGCCGCGCAAGGATTCGCGGATACCGGATTCGTCGTCAACGATCAGAATGTGTGCCATTGTTTATCTCAACAATCCTCGCCGGTGGAGAGCCGGGCGTTCTCGCCCGGCCACCATTGCTGCTGACGGGCGAGACGCCCGTCGCTCCACCGCATAACTCGTCACGCAGCCGCTGGACTAGCTTGCCGCCGGAGCGCCGACTGCCTCAACTGCCACAGGCAGTTCGACCACGAAGCGGCTGCCGACCGGCTTGTTTTCTTCCACCCGGATCGAACCATGATGGTCTTCCACAATTCTGCTCACTATGGCCAGACCCAGCCCCGTGCCGCGTTGCTTGGTGGAAAAGTACGGCAGGAACAGCCGTTCCTTAACGTCGCGCGAAACTCCCTGCCCGGTGTCGGAAACAATCAGTTCGACGGCATCGCGGCTGGCCACCAGCGAGGTTGAAATCGTGATCTCTTTCAGGATCGCATCCTGCATCGCCTCCGCGGCGTTATCCACCAGGTTCGCGACCGCCCGCTTGATGGCTTCCGGGTCGGCCATCACCGCCGGGAGATCGTGTGCCAGTTCGGTGCGCAGGCGAATGCCCTCCAGTCGCCCATTGAACATGATCAGCGCACCTTCCACCAGATCATTCAAGCGGGCGAGTTGTGGGCGGGAGGCGGGAAAACGCGCCAGCACCGAAAATTCGTCCACCAATGCGCGCACGGTTTCGACCGCGTTCCGGATGGTTTCCGCGCAGGTGCGGATCACCTCAAGCGAGGCCGCATCGGGCGTTGTGCCGCGTGTCAAATGGCGATGAATGCGTTCCGCGGAAAGGGCGATCGGGGTCAGCGGATTCTTGATCTCGTGCGCCACCCGCCGCGCCACCTCGCGCCAGGCTGCCTGTTTCTGCGCTCGCAGCAGGTCCGACAGGTCTTCGAACACCAGCACGTACCCCAGTCCCTCGGCGGCGTGGCTCAGCGCCGACACGGTTACGGCGACATTCAACTGTGCCCGGGGCAGGGCAAGTTCGATATTGGCGGCCGTGATGCCCATACGATCGGCACGGCGGAGCAGAGGTTCCAGGTCCGCAAGCACATCGGCGGGAATCACGTCCCGCAGCGGGAGGTTCACCAGCGTCGCCGGGCTCACATACTCGCTCCGCTCCAGGTAAAACATTCGAGAGAAAGCGGCATTCGCCAGCGTCACGCGGCGCGCCGCGTCAATCGAAATCACTCCGGTCGGAATACTCTCCAGGACCGTTTCAATGTACCGGCGTCTCCTTTCCAGCGCCTCGTTCGCATTGCCCACATCGCGACTGGAGGCTTCGATCTGGTGTCGACTGGATTCGAGTTGCTCCGCCATGCTGTTGAAAGACTGCACCAGTTCGGCCAGTTCGTCAGTGGCGCGAATATCGACACGGTAGTCCAGTTGCCCTTTGGAGATGGCCTCCGTGCCCGCCGCCAGCGCCGCCACCGGACGATTGACCAACTTCGAAAGCAGGAGCGCGAGCCAGGTCGAAGCGAACAGCACTACCACGGTCAGCAACAGCAGAAATCCGATGTACGTCCGCCGAAACAGCTTTCTTTTCGCGGCCAGTTCGATATACCGCTTCTGGCTTTCCTGAATCTGCCTGGCCGTTTGCGCGAATTTTGGCGGGAGCGGCATGCCGACCAGCACAGCGCCATGTTGCACCGGAACCGACGCGACAACATAGTCGGTCTGGCCCCACTGGAAATGAGGGTGCTCTCCGCGCAGGGCCGATTGCACGGGGAAGCTATTCTTCATGACGGTCCAGAGCGCCGGCGTGTTCAGACTGGCTGCCAGGTTGCCCTTCACCAGGACCAGAACGAATCCGCCCTGCAGCGTCGACGTGTATTCCCGAAGTTCCGCATTGGCGGCGGAGAAATCTTTGCTGGCAAAGGCTCTTTGAAATTCCTCCGACTCTGCCATGGATTGCGCTTCCGAGGTTGCATTCTGGGCCGCGTAATCATAGAGCAGAGCCGACATTGCCGCAGTGTCCGCCCGTACTTCTTCGACTGGTTGCGAGAACCACTTGTCGATCGAGCGGTTCATCAGCCCATACGAGAACCAGAACATCGCAATCACGGGCAAAAATGAAAGCAGCAGGCTAACCACCACCAGCCGCGTGCGGAACTTTGAACCGGCTACGCCCTGGCGTCGTTCGGCATACAGCTTCAGCAGGTTGCGTCCCAGAACGAGCGTCAGCGCCACGAACGCAGAGAAGATCAAGGCGCTCAGTCCGACGAAAAAAAGAAGCTCCTGATTAGTGTCAGGACTGATGAACTTAAGATTGAAAGAAGCCTGCAACACTAGGATTGCGAGCAGTAGAAAAGCGCCGATCGCCAGCGCGATCACCGCCTTCTTGCGGCCGGAGGTCTTGGTTTCGTCGCGAATTGGATTCGGTGGGGTCAAGGCCAAGCGTCCCGGCAAGAAACCCAGAGCCCGGCGACGGGATGGCCCCATTATAGAGAGTCGTTGGTCCTTAGTCGCTAGTCGTTCGCGGTTCGTCGCACTCCCCCGAAAGCGGGCGCGCTTGCCCGCCCAACG
>DATFVD010000453.1:0-3437 GCA_035260505.1 Terriglobales bacterium | reverse complement strand
GCTCTACGGCAAGCTCGAATACAAGGGATGCTGGACCGAACACTTCGCGGCGACGCGCTCCACTATCTATGACGAGCCCTACCATGCGCCCGACGTTGTGCCTCCCATGAAGGAAGGCGAGCCGCACATCCACGCGCAGCCTGGGACCGCCGCCGAGTTCATTGTGCAGATGGTGCACAAGTATCCCGGAGAGGTTGTGCTGTGGGCGGGCGGTCCGCTGACGAATTATGCGCTGGCGCTGAAGCTTGACCCGTCGGTCGCTACTCTCGCGAAAGAATTCGTCATGATGGGCGGAGGACTCTACGCCGACAAGGGCGCGATCGATCCCGGAGCCATCGATGCCCGGCGCGAATTCAACTGGTGGTTTGACGCGGAGGCGACGCGCATCGTCCTGCGCGCACCCTGGAAGAAAGTGGCCATCACTCCCATCGATATCTCGGTCAAAACGCGCTATACGGCCGAGATGAAGGCCACCATCACCAAGGCCGGCACTCCGGTGACCGATTATCTGGAGAAGTACTCGTTGCCCGGATACATGTGGGACGAAATCGCCGGCGTTGCGCTCATCGATCCCTCGATCATTACCGGGCAGAAACAACTCTACATGGACATCGACGTCGATCACGGCGCCAGCTACGGCAAAACAATCTTCTGGAACTCTACCGCAAAGGTTCCGCCCTATTTGCGTCTGGCCAATGTCCAGTTCGACATCGACGCGGAGAAGTTCTACAAGATCTACATCGACTTGATGACGCGCCATCCCCGAAAATAGAATATAAACAGACAATGGGCCCCTTGCTGAATCTTGATTTTCTCTGTGGCTTGTTTAATGGTTTAAGACGTCTCCTGATTTTTCCGGTCCTTCTGCTCTTGTTCGCAACTTGTCTTGCGTCAGCCCAGCCGCGCCGCAAGGTCATCATCAATGAGGATTGCTCCGGCCCCGGGGGCAGCAACCTGCAAACTCTCCTCGTCATGATCCAGTCCCCACAGGTCGAAGTACTGGGGATCACGGTGGTCAGTGGAGACCAGTGGCGCGACGAAGAAGTGGCGCATACGCTTCGCCTGCTTGAAATCATTGGCCGCACCGACATTCCCGTAGTGCCCGGCGCAGTGTTTCCGCTGGTCCGGACTCACGAAGAAGCGCAGCAATGGCAGGAGCGCTACGGAAGAGTCGCCTACGCCGGGGCCTGGGACGATCGCTGGTGGCACGAGCCCTTCGTCGTTCCCAAGCTTCTGGAGGGGAAGCCGACCGCCAAACCCGCTGATGAAGATGCTGCTCATTTTCTAATTCGCATGGTGCGCAAGTATCCGCACGAGGTCACGATCTACGAAGGCGGTCCCATGACCAACCTCGCGCTCGCCATTTCACTCGATCCGCAATTCCCCGAACTGGCCGAGGAGTTGGTCTTCATGGGCGGAAGCATCGCGCCGCAAACTGAGAACGTCGAGTTCATCAATAACCCGCGTCACGAGTTCAATTTCTGGTTTGATCCCGAGGCTGCGCGCGTTGTTTTGCGGGCGCCATGGAAGAAGATCGTCTGTACGCCCACCGACATCTCGGTCAAGACGCGTCTGACGCTTGCGCTGACCCAAGAGATCGACAAGGCCGGAACTCCGATGGCGCGCTATGTTGCCCGCTTCTACCAGTCCTCGCCGGGCGCCGACATCATGTGGGATGAGCTCGCAGCGGCTGCGTGGATCGATCCCTCAATCATCACGAAACGAGAGACACGCTACATGAGTGTGGATCTCGATCAGGGGGCCGGATACGGCAACACGCTGACCTGGTCAGAGAAGAATAAGCCAGCAGTTACGGTGCAGCCGGTAGAGATTCAAGTTGATTTGGACAAAGAAAAGTTTTACCGGATGTTCGTGAGCCTGATGAGCGCCGCGACGCCAGCTCTCTGATTGACGGCTCAATTCTGCGGCTGCGAGATGGAATCTTCGTTTCGTAGCGAAATAACAAACTGCTGAATCTCGCGACGCTCACGCTCTGCGTGCTCCTTTGTTTTCTTGGATAATCGATCATGTAGTTGAAGTTCTTCTTGAGCCATTGTTTTATTGCCGGTTCGCAGGTAAGCCTGAGACAAACGATAGTGCGCCACTTCAAGCGTCTCATCGACCTCAGGGCTAAACTCTTCCGGACTGACCTCGATCGCCTTCTGGTACGCAGAGATGGCCCGCGAAAAATCGGTGCGCTGCGAATACAGAATTCCGAGTTGCAGATACGCTGTACCGAGCTTCGGATCGAGCTCCAGCGCCTTGTGCAGCAGCGACTCCACGCGCACTGAACGTTCATGGTCACGCTTAGTGTCCACCGCACCCGCCGATTGTTTCCAAAGGCTGACGGCATAATAGTAGTTCGCGAGCGCATTCTCCGGTTGCAGCCGCACGAATCGCGCCAGTCTCTCGACCGATTCTCCTGACGGAGTGCCCTCCAAGCTTTGCATCTTCCCCATGAACAGATACGGAGTCGGATTGTCCGGGGCGAGATCGGACGCGTTCACGAGGCACTTCGCAGCTCGATCGTAGGAGCCGCGAGAGTACCAGGCTACGCCGAGTGCGACCAGCATCCGCACGGACTTTGGAAACTGGCGATTGCCTTTTGTGAAGAGCTCAGTGGCCGGCTCCAGCGCACGATGAGTCAGAAGTTCGGATCCCCAATCGAACAGGTGAGGTTCGCTCGGGTCGAGCTCGGCCGCGCGCTGGTACTCCCGAACCGCCTCCAGCGGATTGCCCAGCTTCTCCTCGACGTCGCCCAGCTGGTGATGAGCTTCAGCATCCGCGGGGTTGAGCCGTGAAGCCCGTTCGAGGTAGGGAAGTGCCTGCGTAGGCTTTCCAGCATCGACGAATAACTTTCCCAGCTGCCAATTCGCTGCAAAGTTGTCCGGCTGGCGTGCTATCGCATCGCGTAAAGAATTCTCTCTCGCGGCGGATGTAGCGGCGCTCGAATTCCCAGCCGATTCTTTATTCAACGAAACCGTGGCCTTTGCGAGCGCTTCGGTCGTGCGCAGTACGGTATCAGAACCGTGCCCCCCCGAATTCGTGGCTTGGGTCACGCCTGCGACCGTGAATTGAGGTTCGTCAAAGAACGCGGGCGCTTGTGCCGGCTTTTCTGCTTTCGGCGCTCCAGGGTTTCCGGGGTCAGAAGCTTTCGGAGGCGCGAGAGCGAGATCAATCTTTTTCGTTTCTCTCTGCGCAACGCTCACAGGACCGACGATTGCGCCCTCGTATCCGCCCATTTCCGCCCGTAGCGTGTAAACGCCGGCTCGAAGCGCCACAAACCGATATGCTCCTTCAGAATCCGCGTGTGTGATCTGGGGCTGTGTGGCGAGGGTCTCGCTTCCAGTCGCGATTTGTAAGAAGACGGTCGCGTTCGCCATCGGCCTGCCGCTGGAATCTCGCACATATCCCTGCACCATCGCCTGCAACGCGCC
>DATFVD010000452.1:0-2989 GCA_035260505.1 Terriglobales bacterium | reverse complement strand
ATGCCGCTCAACCAGGTCTCGCAGATCCACGCTCCTGAGCCCCAGATGATTACGGTGCAGCCTTTCGATACCTCTCAGCTTGGGGCGATCGAAAAGGCAATCCGCGGCGCCGACCTCGGTCTTAATCCTATGAACGACGGCAAACTTGTGCGCGTGCCCGTGCCCGCGCTCACCGAAGAGCGCCGCAAGGACATGGTCAAGCACCTGCATCGGGTTCTCGAAGAGCACCGCACCGCCGTGCGCAACATCCGCCGCGACGGTAACGACTCAATCAAGAAGACGCTGAAAGATAAGAAAATTGCCGAGGACGATGAGAAGCGCGCGCTCGACGAAATCCAGAAGCTCACCGACGACGAGATCAAAAAGATGGAAGAGATGAGCAAAGCCAAAGAGAAGGAAGTCTTGGAGTTCAAGTAGGGTCGTGCGTAGTGTTGTGTGAAAGTCAGAGGCCGCCTGAGCGCCACGATCAGGCTGGCTGTTGATAGAGTCCGATCACGTTTCCTCCCGGATCCCGGAACCTCGCAGTGATCTCGGGCGCGTCCGCGCCGATGGACTGCACGATCTCGCCACCGTTGGCGACAATGGCGTCAAGCGTCGCGGCCACGCTGTCAACCATGACATGAATCAGGAGTCCGGGCGTCGCGCCGGGCGGGCGTCCGATTACCCATGCGCCGCTCACTTCTCCCACGGTGTCGTCGAATGAGATGCTGCCGTCGCCGCGTTTCCGGATGTTCCAGCCAAAGACCTGTTTGTAGAAGTTCGAAGAGCGCGCAATGTCAGTTGTCGGCATTTCGATGTAGCAGATCTTGCCATTGGCAAAGGTGGGAGGCATCGGTGATCCTTCGAGGAGTTGTCATTCTAAGCTGCAACCCGTCCACGCAGCAACCCAAGTCACACCATCAGCACGCGAGACAGAACTCTTGGCGCTGCCGGGATTCGCTACTCTTGCTCGGGCCTGTAAGGGCCACCCGGCACTCCCCAACTCCAATGAGGCATGGGGGTTACCGGATCCGCCACTGTTTCCGCTGGCAGCTTCGAATTCATGACCGCCAGCCGCGATCCCCACTCGAGATACGCGACCAGCGCCGACCGAAATTCCGGATCGCTGGGAAGCCCGACCTCATCCGCAGTGTCCAGCAACAGGTTTACCCACCGCCGCCGCTGCGGCTCTGAAATATTTTTCCCGAAGTGATGCGCCAGCATGGTTGCGTGCCCGCCGCGGCTCTCCGTGTAAGCCTGCGATCCTCCCATCACCTCGCCCACAAAATCCGCCACGTGTCGCGGATGGTCCGCCGGTATGTCGCCAAACAAAGGCCGCAGCAACTCGTCCGCGGACACTCGCTCGTAGAACTTCACCATCAGGGCATTCAGCACTTCCGCTCCGCCGAGCCACTCATACAACGAGGGAACTTGATTTTCTTTTTCGGTCACGTGATTCGCTTCCCTTTCTTCGACTCGGCATTATTTTACCGCCATCCTTTACCATCAACTTGGGGCGCGGCCTCCGCGTCTCCTTTTGCGGCGGGAGACGCGGCAAGCCCCGTCTCTACGGAATCTTTTATAATCCGTGGATGAAGCGCGTCGTCCATGCCGCCTGCCCGCACGACTGCCCCGACGCCTGCGGCGTCCTGATCACTATCGAAGACGGCCGCGCCACCAAAATCCAGGGCGATCCCGAGCATCCTGTTACCCGCGGATTCCTTTGCGCCAAAGTCGCCAAGTACCTGGACCGCGTGTACTCGCCCGATCGCGTGTTGTATCCGATGCGTAGGGTGAAGCCGAAGGGTTTGGCTCTGCGGGAAGGACGGGCGGGCACGCCCGTCGCTCCATCGTTCGAGCTTGTGGAGCGCCGGGCGTCCTCGCCCGGCCACCCCAAAACTCCATCGAGTGACGCTGCGTTTGAACGCATTTCATGGGACGAGGCTCTCAACGAAATTGCGCATCGCTTCCGCCGGATCGTTGCCGAACACGGCCCCGAATCCATCCTGCCCTACTCCTACGGAGGAACGCTCGGCGCGCTTAACGGCGCTTCCATGGACCGCCGTTTCTTCCACCGTCTGGGCGCTTCGCAACTGGAGCGCAGCATCTGCTCCACCGCCGGCGAGGAAGGCCTGAAATCGGTGATTGGCATCAAGCTCGGCACCGAGCCGGAACAGTTTGCGCAGTCGCGCTACATCATCGCCTGGGGCTCGAATATTCATGGCAACAACGTCCATCTCTGGCCCTTCATCGAAGAGGCACGCCACAAGGGCGCGAAGCTGGTGGTCATCGATCCGTACCGCACACGCACCGCGAAGCTAGCCGACTGGTATCTGCCGATTAATCCGGGCACCGATGCCGCGCTCGCTCTCGGGATGATGCACGTCATCATCAACGAGAAACTTTTCGACGCTGAGTACGTGTCGCGCCACACCGTCGGGTTCGAGGAGTTGAAGGCTCGCGCGCAGCAGTATCCGCCGGAAACAGTTGCCCACTGGACCGGCATATCCGCCGCCGACATTCGTAAGCTCGCTCGCGAGTACGCCGCTACGCGTCCGTCCGTGATCCGCGTCAACTATGGGGTCCAGCGCTCCGAAGGCGGCGGCATGGCGATGCGCGCCGTCACCATGCTGCCGTGTTTGACCGGGTCGTGGAAGGAAGTCGGCGGCGGACTGCAGCTTTCGCTGAGCGGTTCTTATGGCCTGAATAAAGAAGCGCTCGAAATGCCCGAGTTGATGCAGAAAGCCCTGGGACGTCCCGCCCGGACGATCAATATGGTGCAGCTCGGCAGCGCGCTGAACTCGCTGACCACGCCGCCCATCCAGGCGCTTTTCGTTTACAGCTCAAATCCCGCAGCGGTTTGCCCAGATCACAACGAGGTCGTTCGCGGACTAAAGCGCCCCGATCTTTTCACCGTGGTCCACGAGCAGTTCTTCACCGACACGACCGATTACGCCGACATCGTGCTGCCCGCCACCACTTTTTTCGAGCACAAAGATCTGCAGACCGC
>DATFVD010000451.1:0-6919 GCA_035260505.1 Terriglobales bacterium | reverse complement strand
ACGTGCGCATAGTGGCGGTTCGCTGTCTCGTACTCGACGTGCGCCGTGGCAATCGTGATCCCGCGCGCCTTCTCTTCCGGAGCGTTGTCGATCGAATCAAACGACCGAAACACAATCTTCGGGTTGTGCTTCTGCAATACCTTCGTGATCGCCGCCGTCAACGTCGTCTTGCCATGGTCAATGTGACCAATCGTCCCTACGTTGCAGTGCGGCTTGGTCCGCTCAAACTTTTCTTTCGCCATTTCCTCTTAGCTCCTCAGCTCTACGTCGCGACTAAATCGTCACCGTCACCACGCTCGTCGTAATAGGTCCCGACGACTTCAAACTTGCTAACGATTCCTTCGCTTAGCATCAGCGAATGAAATCGTTCTACCTCCGCTACAAACCGTGCCCGAAACCCTTCGAACTCCCGATGCGACCGCCAAAAATCGCGAACCCGGTATCGCCGTTCCGCCGAGGACTCACACCATATCTCCGTCCCCTTAAAACCTTCGGCACGACTAAGCAGCTCTCGCCAAATCCCGCCGGGCCCGAAAACCGCTTCCAAGTCCGCCTGCCGGCCATCCGTCGCCCAGAATCTGCGATCGGCGACGAACCGCAGCCCGTACTGTCACCTGGGCGCTGCCTTCCCCTGCGTCTTGGCGATAATCTCTTCCGCCACGTGACGCGGAGCTTCTTCATACCGCGCGAAATGCATCGAGTACTCGGCGCGACCTTGGGTTGATGACCGCATGTGAGTCGCGTACCCGAACATCTCCGCCAACGGAACGATAGCCTTGATCACCTGCGAACCCGCACGATGCTCCATACCTTCGATCCGTCCGCGACGCGAACTCAGGTCGCCCATGATGGTTCCGGCATAATCTTCCGGAGTCACGACTTCGACGGCCATCACCGGCTCCAGAATCACCGGACTCGCCTTGCGCGCCGCTTCCTTGAACGCCATCGAACCGGCGATCTTGAACGCCATTTCGTTGGAATCGACATCGTGATAGCTGCCGTCGTAGAGCGTCGCCTTGATGTCGACCATCGGATAGCCAGCGAGAACGCCGCCTTCCATGGCCTCCTGCATGCCCTGGTCAATCGGCTTGATAAATTCCTTCGGCACCGTGCCGCCTACGATATCGTTGATGAATTCGTAGCCCTTGCCCGGCTCGTTCGGATCGAGATAAATCTTCGCGTGCCCGTACTGCCCGCGGCCACCCGTCTGCCGGATGTATTTGCCTTCCGCTTCCGCATGCTTGCGAATGGTCTCGCGATACGCCACCTGCGGCTTGCCGACGTTAGCCTCAACCTTGTACTCGCGCATCATGCGGTCGACGATGATTTCGAGATGCAACTCGCCCATGCCGCTGATGATCGTCTGTCCGCTATCCGGGTCAGTGTGAACCTTGAAGGTCGGATCTTCCTGCGCCAGTCGCGCGAGCGCCATGCCCATCTTTTCCTGATCGGCCTTGGTCTTCGGCTCGACCGCAACCGAAATCACCGGGACCGCAAACACGATCGACTCGAGCGTGATCGGATGCTTTTCGTCGCAGATGGTGTCGCCGGTGCTTACGTTTCTCAGCCCCACAACGGCGCAGATATCCCCGGCCAGAATTTCCTGGATGTCTTCGCGCTTGTTCGCGTGCATCTTGAGCAGGCGCCCAATTCGCTCATGTTTCTGCGTACGCGAGTTCATTACCGACTCGCCCGACTTCAACTGTCCTGAGTAGACACGGATAAACGTCAACTGACCGACAAACGGGTCGGCCATGATCTTGAAGGCCAGCGCCGAGAATGGCTCTTTGTCGTCGGCCTTGCGCGTTAGCTCCTTGCCATTGTCTGGATCAAGACCGTGCGTCTCTTTGGTGTCGAGCGGCGAGGGCAGGTAATCCACCACCGCATCCAGCAACGGCTGGATACCTTTATTCTTGAACGCCGTTCCCACCACCACCGGAAACAACTTCAGTCCGATCGTGGATTTGCGCAGCGAAGCCTTCAGTTCGTCCGCCGAAATCGCTTCGCCTTCCAAAAATTTGTGCAGAATATCGTCATCGTTCTCGGCGACGGTTTCGACCAGCTGCGTATGGAACGCCTCGGCCTTCTTCTGGAGCTCCGCGGGAATCTCGCCGGTCTGGTACTCCGCGCCTATGGTCTCGTCTGCCCAAATGATGGCCTTCATGGCGACTAAGTCGACCACGCCGCGAAACTTGTCTTCTTGTCCGATGGGAATTTGAATCGCGACCGGCTTGGCGTTGAGCCGCTTGCGGAGAGTGTCGATGGCATGCTCGAAATCCGCACCCATCTTGTCGATCTTGTTAATGAAACAAATTCGCGGAACGCCGTACTTGTCCGCCTGCCGCCATACTTTTTCCGACTGCGGCTGTACTCCATGCACCGCGTCAAACACCGCCACCGCGCCGTCCAGCACGCGCAGCGATCGCTCCACCTCGGCCGTAAAGTCGACGTGGCCGGGCGTATCGATAATGTTGATGCGGATGTCGCGCCACGTACAGGTCGTCGCCGCCGACGTAATCGTGATGCCGCGCTCCTGCTCCTGCTCCATCCAGTCCATGATGGCCGTGCCTTCATGCACCTCGCCGATACGGTGCGTCTTTCCCGTATAAAACAGGATGCGCTCCGTCGTCGTGGTCTTACCGGCATCAATGTGGGCCATGATGCCGATGTTCCTGCAACGCTCTAATGGGACTGTTCTAGGCACGGTATTTCTCTACTCTTCCTGGGGCTCTGAAATCTGTCGTTAGTCGTTCGTCGTTGGTCGTTAATCGTTCGCCTCAAGCTCGCAGCCCGAAGCTCGTAGCTGCTTTACCACCGGTAGTGTGCGAACGCCTTATTCGCTTCCGCCATGCGATGCACATCTTCTTTCTTCTTGATGGCAGCGCCTTTACCGTTTGAGGCATCGAGTAATTCGTTTGTCAGCTTCTCGATCATTCCCTTTTCGCCGCGGCCACGCGCATAACTCACGATCCAGCGAATCGCCAGCGACGTCCTCCGGTCCGGACCTACTTCGATCGGCACCTGGTAGTTCGCGCCGCCCACTCGCCGCGTCTTTACTTCCAGTAACGGCTTGGCGTTCTCGACCGCCTTCGTGAACAGCTTCAGAGGTTCGTCGCCGCCCTTTTCTTTCAACTTCTCGAGCGACTTATAAAAAATGCCCTCGGCAGTCGACTTCTTTCCCTGCCACATCATCGAGTTGATGAACTTCGTCACCAGATCCGATCCATAGATGGGATCGGCATCAACCGTCCGCTTCGGAGTATGTCCTTTTCTTGGCATTTCAGCTTCTAGCTCCTGGCTGCCAGCTTCTAGCTACAGCCGGAGACGCGGCAAGCCGCGTCTCTACGATACTTTTCTTACGCCTTCTTCGCGCGCTTCGTGCCGTACTTCGAGCGACCCTGGTTACGGCCCGCAACGCCCGTTGCATCGAGCGTTCCGCGCACTACGTGATAACGCACGCCAGGCAGATCCTTAACGCGGCCCCCGCGGATCAGCACAATCGAGTGCTCCTGCAGGTTATGGCCAACACCCGGAATATACGTCGTCACTTCAATTCCATTCGTCAAGCGAACGCGCGCCACTTTCCGCAGCGCCGAGTTCGGCTTCTTCGGCGTCTGGGTGTACACCCGCGTGCACACGCCACGCTTCTGCGGACACGATTGCAGAGCCGGACTTGCCGTCTTGTATCGGGTCCTCTCGCGGCCAAATTTCACCAGCTGATTAAAAGTAGGCACTCTCGAAGCTCCTTAAGTCGCCGGTCGGTAGTCGTTCGTCGTCAGCAAAAAACCGATTAACAACTAACGACGATTATCCCCTGCAGACAGGACTCATCCCATCCAGGTCTGGCACAGGCTCTCGCGCCCAGCCATGCTCTCTCCCGCACCAATGCAGGCGAGAATTCGTTCAGTTTCCCGTTCAGACTAAATCGCCGACGACGGTGACGCCACGCCTCACCTCGACCGAGTTTCGGATCGGGCTCGGAGGCGTTCCGTTTCGTCTGCTTTCCCCGCATAGCCTCGCGTGACTCCCTGGCTCTAACTAATGCCTGGGCGCAAAGGTTTTCGCAGGACGTTTCAGCGAGGGCGTCCCCAGTCCCACTTCCAACCGGGTACGTATTTCTTCAAAGCTCAGCCAAGATTTCCCCGGAGCCTGTCGCCGCGCAGGTTGCGCACCCAACAGGACTGCCGTACACAGGCAAGCCAGACTTAACTCGCGGAACCGTTTGATAATAACAACTACCTTGCACATCGTCAACCACTCTCCGGCGCATCGAAGAAAAGGAGGTTTCAAAGTTCCAAGGTTTCGAAGGTTTCAGGGATGCGGCGGGACGGGACGCCGCTGAAGCCCTCAAGCTAGACCTTGAAATTTTGCAACCTTGAAACTCTGAAACCTGGCCTCTGCCCTTGCTCAATATCCCAATGACCCTCTACACTGACAGTTTTCCGCCCAACAGCAATATGCTCGCGCCTGGCAAACGGGCGCGAGGAGGGTTCATGTATCGTTGCGGTCCCGGTCTTCTTCTTACATTGGCTATTACCTTCGTCCTCGCCCTCACCGGCTGTCTTGGCAAGAGCAGCAGCAACTCCAGCAACGGAGGAGTGCAATCCGTTACCCTGAACCCTGGTTCCAACTTCTCCATCGATGTCGGCGGCACTCGGGTATTCAGCGCCACTGGCAGGGACGCCTCGGGCCGCGCCGTCCTCGGCGCCAGCATCCAATTTATTGTCGTCAGCGGTAACCCAAACGCCTCCGCTCCGCTCTCGGTTGCCAGCAATGGGTTCGCCTGCGCCGGCACCTGGGACCCCACCGCCACCATCTGCAGCGCCGGAACTCCCGGAATTGCCATCGTCACCGCGGTCATCGAAGGCGTCAGCAGCCCGCCCACGACCGTCTATGTTCACCAGCACATCGATAGCATAAAAGTGGTCCAGGCTGAGACTCAACCGCCTCAATACGACTGCTTTTCTCAGGGACAGACATGGCAGTTCCAGGGGATCGCCTACAGCAACAACGTTGACATCACCAATACCGTCGGCCCCATGACCTGGTCGTATAGCAATACTGGGGTCCTCACCACGAGCACCTCCTTGCAGACGCTCCTGCCTAACCAGGTTCAGACCACCGCCAAATCCCCCGGCATCACCAACCTTTTTGCAAGCGTCTCCGAGACCACCAGCAGCCCATTTCCATACACGACCTGCCTCGTCCAGTACCTGAGACTCCAAATCGGAGGGCAGAGCCAGGCCGGAAACTCCGTCATCATAAATAACGGCGGCAGCGTAGCCATCACCGCCACTGTGGTCGATACTTTGGGTGCTACCGTGGGCAGCCCGCCGCTCACCTGGAGCACAACCAATCCCGAAGTTGCAGCCTTCACCAGCACGACCAACAGCTCCGGAAGCAACAGCGCCACGGCGCGCGCCAATCTTGGCGGCGCCACAGTCTTCGCTTCCTGCACTCCCCCAACGTGCAATATCGGAGTTCTACCCGCACTCCCCATCTACGCGAGCGACGGCACGCTGCCGAACGGGTCGAAGGGTTATGGCACGATCTCGGTTGACGTAACATCCACCTCCAAGCCACCCACCTACACCGCCTGGGCCGCGACCACCGGATGTGGCGAGAACAGCTCCGGCTGCTCCAGCGCAATGTTCTCGGTGACCCCTGGAGTTACCCCGATCGGCGCCATCGTAAGCGTGCCCCGCACGCCCAATTCCATGATGTTCAATCATCTGTCGGCGGGGCGCCTCTACCTTGGCAGCGACCAGGGCCTCATGTACGTGGATGTCACCGCCAGTAGTCCTTCCGTTGTCCAGGTCTCCAACTCCTCGACACCATGCAATGTTTCCTTGTGCGGCAAAGTGCTCACTATCTCGAACGACGGCAAATTAGTAGTCGTCTCCGACCCCGTCTCCACTCCCAGCCGGGTGTACATCTACGACGGCAGCAGCAACACTTCGGTTGACCTCATCATTCCCGGCGAAACCGCTACGGCCGCTGCCTTCTCTCCAGATCAGCTGAAACTCTTCATCCTCACCAGCACCGGTAATATGTATATTTACTCCACCGTCGACGCACTCTCGCCAATACCGATTGCGACCTCGGTAACCGATGTCCAATTCTCGGCGGATGGCAGCTTCGCCTACGTGGCCGGAACCCCGGCAAGCTCTGTGTCAGCCTTTTCGACCTGTTCCCTGCCGAACACCCCAAGCGTGGAGATCAAGAGTGTCGCATCGTCGAGCACCCCGCTGAAAATCTTTCCGTCACCTGTCGTTCAGGCCGACTCGCTTGGATTAACCCAGAATCTTATCGCTCTCGAACCACCAAACATCGAGTTCTTGACAGCGCAGCAGTTCACGCAGGTTCCGATACCCTACAAGGTCCCACTCCAGCTCACCTGCAACCCTCCAACAATCGCAAGCTTCAGCAAAGGCCCGTCCTTCAACCTCGGACAGGGCATCTTCACTCCGATCTACGCGCAGCTCGTTGCCGACGGCAGCGAAGTCATCGTCGTCGCCGAAAATATCCCCGCTGTGCTCCTCTTCAATGTAAGCAACGGGACCACCACCTCAATTCCGCTAGCCGGAGGAAGCGTGCCCCAACGACCGGCGCAGCCAGGACAATTCTCCGCCTCCGCCTCCACCGACGGCAGCCAGGTCTACGTAGCTGCCTGCGATCAGTACCCTAACAATGATCAGACTCAGCCGTGTGCCGCCGCCTCGGTGCACATCGTCTGTACCGCCGCCTGTACCACCGGTCAAGGCGACTTCCAGCAGGTTCCGTATGTCAACATCAACGACAACAACAACCCCAACATGTGCAACGGCCAGGGAACCAACGCACCGCTCTGTCTGCCCAACTTAATCGCCATTCGGCCACAGTGATTCCGGAGGGACAGGTCAGTCCGTGTGGTGACGGG
>DATFVD010000450.1:0-4137 GCA_035260505.1 Terriglobales bacterium | reverse complement strand
CAGAAAATGATTTGCGACGGCTCGATCTCGGAGCGGACGGCGCGGCTTTCGCAAGCTTACATCGGACGGCCGGATGATTTCGGAATTCTGGTGACGCCGGAAGAGGAGCTTTACCAGCAGGCGCGCAAGGCACACGCCGCGGGATGGCAACTTGCGACTCATGCGAACGGCGATGTCGGCATCGATATCACTCTGCGAGTGTACGAGCGGCTGCAGAAGGAAATGCCGCGCACGGACGCCCGTTATCGGCTGGAGCACTGTACGGTGGTGAACGATTCGCTGGTCGCGCGGATCAAGGCGCTGGGCGCGATTCCTACTCCTTTTTCGACGTACGCTTATTATCACGGCGAGAAGATGAAGGAATACGGAGCGGACCGCGTGAACCATATGTTTGCTTTGCGCAGCTTCATCGACGCGGGGATCCGGCCGACTCAGGCGTCGGATTATCCTCCGGGGCCGTTTGAGCCCATGATGGCGTTGCAGTCGGAAGTGACGCGCACAGACGCCAAGGGTAATGTCTGGGGACCGCAGCAGAGGATTACGCTGGAAGAAGCGATTCGTGTGGGAACCATGCATGGTGCTTACGCTTCGTTCGAAGAAAACCTTAAGGGGTCGATTGAGCCGGGCAAATTGGCCGACCTCGTGGTGCTGGGACGGGACGTGTTTAAGGAAGATCCTTACAACATCATCAATATTCCGATTGAGCGGACGATGGTGGGTGGACGGTGGGTGTGGGAGAGCTGATGGGTGACTGGGTTCTGTGCGTCCTTCCGGGTGGACGGGCGAGGCGCCCGTCTCTCCATCGTTCGTGGTGGTGCAGAGAAGAGACGCGGCGAGACGCGTCTCTACTAAACTTTTGACTGGTATCCATATTTCTAGTACTATCGACATATGGTCAGTGCCGCCGACAAGCTTCGGACGAACAGCGAGCGTGTCGCGCGCTACGCCGACATGTTTTCTGCCATGGGCACCGAGCCGCGGTTGCGCATCATGCAGCTGCTGCTTTCCGCGCACCCTGAAGGCTTGGTCGTCACCGAGATTCAGAACGAACTCGAGATCCCGGGCTCCACGCTTTCTCACCATCTTGACAAGCTCAAGAATGAAGATCTGGTGCGGGTCGAACGCGAGGGCACGTTTTTGCATTACATCGCCAACACGGATGCCCTGCGCGACATCGTGCAATTTCTTTATGCAGAGTGCTGCACACGGAATAAGGCGCTTAAGGCGCAAGACCTCGTTCAATTCTGCAAATAGGAGAACTGTCATGCCCGATGTCGTCCTCGATGTCGTCAATGTCAACATCAAAGAAGTCGTAAAAGAGAAATACGGACAGGCGGCGTTGCGCGTTACTAGCGGCGGCAGCAGTTGCTGCGGGGCGGCGGCGGCGGGCGGACTCTCTTGCGATCCGATCACCTCGAATCTGTACGACGAGGCGCAGGCCCGGCAGATTCCCGAGGAAGCGATGCTGGCTTCGCTTGGATGCGGCAACCCGACGGCGCTGGCGCAGTTGAGTCCCGGCGAAACTGTGCTTGATCTGGGATCGGGTGGCGGCATCGATGTGTTGCTCTCCGGCAGGCGCGTGGGGCCGACGGGCAAAGTTTACGGGCTCGACATGACGGACGAAATGCTGGCGCTAGCCAACGAAAACAAGCGCAAGGCGGGCGCGGAGAATGTCGAATTCCTCAGAGGCGAGATCGAAAGCATTCCCCTGCCCGATAATACCGTCGATGTCATCATCTCCAACTGCGTGATCAATCTTTCGGCCGACAAGGATCGGGTGCTGCGCGAGGCCTTTCGCGTGCTTAAACCGGGCGGACGGTTTGCGGTCTCGGATGTGGTAACGCGTGGCGAGATGGCGCCTGAAGTTCGCCAGAGTGTGCTGGCGTGGGTTGGGTGCATCGCGGGGGCGCTGGAAGAAAATGAATATCGCAGCAAGCTCTCCGCAGCCGGGTTTGAGCAGATCGAGATCGAACCCACGCGAGTCTATCGGGTCGCGGACGCCCGCGAGTTTCTTTCGTCTTCGGGCGTTGACGTGGATGCGATCGCGGAGCAGGTCGATGAAAAGTTCATGAGCGCTTTTGTGCGCGCGGTAAAACCGAAACGAACGCAGGAGGCATGCTGTGGTCCGACATGCTGCAGCTGAGGCTCTGGGCACGGCTTTTCTCCTGATGGCGGTGGTGGGCTCCGGCATTATGGGAGAGTGGCTGGCTGCTGGCAATGCCGCAATCGCGCTGCTCGCCAACGCGATTGCGACCGGAGCCGCGCTGGTCGCTCTCATCATGACCTTCGGGCCGATTTCGGGCGCGCACTTTAATCCAGCAGTCACCCTGGCTATTGCCGTGGAAGGCGGAATCTCATGGCGCGAAGTGCCGGCCTACTGTGGCGCACAGATAGCGGGGGCTTTTGCTGGAGTCGGGGCTGCGCACTTGATGTTTGGCTTGCCGCTATTTTTCGCGTCGCAGCATGTGCGGAGCGGCCCTGCTCTAATTTGGAGTGAGTTTGTCGCAACCTTTGGACTGCTGTTTGTAATCCTGGGATGCTCGCGTGCGCATCCTTCAGCGGTTCCGTGGGCGGTTGGGACTTACATCACCGCGGCATATTGGTTTACGGCGTCGACTTCGTTTGCGAATCCGGCGGTTACGGCGGCTCGGGCGGCCAGCGATACATTTGCCGGGATACGGCCGGTGGATGTGCCTGGCTTCGTCGCGGCACAGCTAGCCGGTGCGGCGGCGGCGACGTTCCTGGCGCGTTGGCTGCTGCCGGCGCAGGAAGCGAAGTCCAGCCCGTAAAGGGACGTCTGATCGTCGGCCTTTCGACATCGCTGAAGCGGCGCCCTGATACGAACCTGAACTTTCTGTAAGAACCGGAGATTGGACATGGAAGGTCACTACAATGTTCTGTTCCTGTGCACGGGGAATTCGGCGCGTTCGATCATGGGGGAGGCGATCCTGAATCACAAGGGAAAGCCTGCCTTCACTGCCTATAGCGCTGGAAGTCATCCCTCGGGAACGGTTCGTGCCGAAGCTTTGAAGGAGCTGGAGAGGGCTGGCATATCCACGCTCGGCCTGCGCAGTAAAAGCTGGGAAGAATTTTCGCGGCCCGGCGCTCCCGAGATGCACTTCGTGTTCACGGTTTGCGACAACGCCGCCAGGGAAACCTGCCCGGTGTGGCCGGGACATCCGATGACCGCACACTGGGGAGTTCCCGATCCCGCTGCTGTACAGGGAGACGCCGCCGATATCGAACGCGCCTTCCGCCAGGCGTTTTTTCTTCTTGAGTGGCGGATCAGTCTTTTTCTCGCGCTGCCTCTGGCGGCACTGGATCGCCTTGCGCTGAAAAAAGAAGTGAATCGCATCGGACGGCAATAATTTTGCACAGTGCAGGCAGGAGACGCGGCGAGTCGCGTCTCTACGGTGAATTTGTTTTTGCTCGTTTGACAATCTTCCCTGCCTCCACGTAACTTCGAATTTTTGGCGCTTGGTCATTGTTGCGTTTTGGAGGCTGGATGAAATCCCGTTTAATCTCTATCGAAACATTTGTCGTGTGTTTTGTGCTCTGTTCTTTCGTTCTCGGCCAGGACCTTGCTTCGTTCGAGAAACGCACCACGGTGAAGAAGCTCGCCAACGGGCTCACGATCATTATCTGTGAGCGGCCAGAGGCGCCGGTGTTTTCGTTCTTCACGCACGTGGATGCGGGTTCGGTGCAGGATCCGATGGGCAAGACGGGCCTTGCGCACATGTTCGAGCACATGGCGTTCAAGGGAACGGACACGATTGGAACGCGCGACTATGCCGGCGAAAAAACTGCGCTGGCAAGAGTTGAAGAGGCTTATGCCGCCTACATTGCCGAGCGCGACAAGCCGGTGGGCCGCGACGAAAAGAAGCTGGCGCAGCTGGAGCAAGCCTGGAAGGACGCGATTGCGGCCGCCGACAAGTTTTCAGCGGGTTATACCAATGAGTTCGGCAAGATTGTCGAAAGCGAAGGCGGAGAGGGCATGAACGCCTTCACCGATCTTGACGAAACTGGCTACCACTACTCGTTCCCCATCAACCGGCTGGAGTTGTGGGCCTATCTCGAATCAGAGCGCTTTCTGCATCCGGTGATGCGGCAATTTTACAAAGAGCGCAACGTGGTGAT
>DATFVD010000449.1:0-2697 GCA_035260505.1 Terriglobales bacterium | reverse complement strand
ACGACCGCCACGGTGATCGTCGATCCGATCTCCCCTGAGAGGAGGCCGTGAATCTCAGCCAGCGACATATCGTGTGTGGTCTTGCCCTCGATGGACTCGATAATGTCAGAGTTCTCGACGCCGGCCTTGTCCGCCGGGCCTCCGGGAATCACCGCGACCACGGCCGCGTATCCGAAGCGCTTCGAGACGGCGGCTCCGATATCCGCCTTACCGCCGGTCTTCATCGTCTTATAGCGCTTGTATTCGGCAGCCGACAGGTAGCTGGAATTGGCATCGAGCGACTCCAGCAGACCGTGCAGTGCGCCGTCGGTGACGCCGGTGATATTAGGCTCTTCGACATATTCGAGGCGGATTCGAGACAGCACCTCACTGTAGACCGAGAGCTGGCGGTACGCGCCATCGTTCGAAGAAGCACGGACGTTGACGAAGCCGCCCACGATGGTAAATAGAAGGATCGCCAATGAACTGGCAATCACAGTGACTTTCAACTTCGTTGACATAGTTTGATCTTCGCTTTGGATTGGGCTCTTTTGGATCGGGTTTCCCCGAGGAACCAGTACGTCATTATAGACGCTTTGATGCATAGATCGGTGAAGAAGCTACAAAGCCAATGTCGCCAGTAACGCGAGCCATGATAGCAGTGGGGTTCCGCCGGACCCTAGACTCACCGCTTTCCTGGATTGTGACCGGCACAGGGCTCCGCCCATTTAGAATCTTGGACTTGCAAAGTGGCTCGGCGGAATAGTTAGGGATGAGCACTAGGTTTCCAGCAGCGCGGCTATCTCCTCGTGGCCTTTTTCTCTAGCTACCATGGCTGAGGTCTTGCCCGCATCGTTAGCTAGCTTCGGATCGGCGTGGTGCTTGAGTAGTAGTTCGACCATGGGGCGATCTCCGTTCTGGGCGGCGGCATGAAGCGGAACCCATCCTGCTTGCTGACGGGCATTAACCGGGGCGCCGTGTTCGAGCAGCAGTCGGGCGGCTCCGAGGTTGCGGGCGGAGGCGGCGGAGTGCAGCGGCATGACTTTCGTCGGATTCGCGGCCACGGCGTCGACCGCCGCTCCGCCTTCGATCAGCAGTTGGGCAGCTTCAGGCTGTCCGAAGAAGCAGGCGAAGTGCAAGGCGGTGAAGCCATCTTTTGAGCGGGAGTTGATAGCGGACGCATCGTCGCGAAGGCCCTGCTTGAGGCGGTCGAGCCGGCCGAGCGAGGCCGCTTCGAAAATATCCAGCGCGCTCTTCTGGCTGGCGATCAGTTCGGCCAAGTCGCGGCGGCCGCGATAAAGGGAATGCATGAGCAGGCTCACGCCGGTCGAGTCGCGAGCCTCGGACCAGGCGGGGTCTTGTTCGAGAAGCCGCCGGAGACCGTCCGCATCGCCTGCCTGCAAGAGTTGAAAGCATGCGTCAAAACCACGCTGGGAAGTTTCCATAGATTATTTCGTCCCCAGGTCTAAGTACTTAGCACTGCTAACGAAGTATAGAGAGGGAATTTGACTTGTCAAGAAAAATGTTAGCCATGCTAAGCTCTCGTCTATGCCGCGTTCTAAGGAGTCATTCCGGCTGGAAGTGGCGGATCGCATGCATTCAGCCGCAATCCATCTGCTGCGCCACGCCCGCAAGCAGGACACTCTCGCCCGCCAGGGCCCGGCGCGGCTGTCGGCACTCTCCGTCTTGGTGTTTGGCGGCCCCATGGCGCTCGGGCAACTGGCGGCCGCTGAGCAAGTGAAAGCGCCGACCATGAGCCGGATGGTGGCGGGATTGAAGCGCTCCGGGCTGGCAAAAATTGAGACCGACGCAAAAGATGCGCGGCGGATTCGAGTAACGGCAACAGCCAAGGGGGAGCGGTTGCTCCAGCAGGCAAGGTCGCGGAGGATAAGACTCTTAGAGGAGACCCTTAGTAGCCTGGGCGAAGCGGAAATGGATACGCTGCTCCGGGCAGCGGAACTGATCGAGCGCGCCGTAGGCCAGTCTGCCGGAAGAAAGTGACGCTGGCTCGAACTGGTGGGTATAAGGTGCACGGCGATGGAAGAATTTTCCGCAAGTCCTATTCGGAAGAAATTGCGGTCTGGAAAAGATGAACGGGGTCAGTCACTTGGAGAAAGGCAGAGAACGGAAAGGTCATTGCTGTCAGTCGAGGCCAAAGGAACAAATTCTCCAACAGGAGGAATCATGACAACTGACCCAGTTTGTGGAATGAGAGTCGATGAGAGAGAATCCGAGTTCCGTACCCAGTTTGCGGGCAAGAAATTCTTTTTCTGCTCGGATGAGTGCAGGAAGGAATTCGAGGAGCGGCCAGAAGAGTATCTGGACGTAGCGGCATAGAACTCTCCGGGCTAATCACCAGGCAGAAACCCAAAAAAGGCGCAGGCCCTCGCGTGCCCACGGCGCGAGGGCTCCTTTTTTTCCTCATATTGAGTTGACGCGCGGCGTGTGTGGGGGACGGGCGCCCTCGCCCGTCCAGGCCGAGCGCAGCTCGGCAGCGCCTGCGGTCGCAGCAACTCGGAATTATGGCTGGTCGGCGACCGGATTGCGTAGCTGGCCTATGCCTTCGATCGAGACTTCGACAGCGTCGCCGGCGAACACAGGTCCGACGCCCTTGGGAGTGCCGGTTGCGATCAGGTCTCCCGGTTCGAGGGTCATGATCTGCGAAATGTAACGGATCACTACGTCGAGCGGGAAAATAAAATCCTGCGTGTTGCCGGA
>DATFVD010000448.1:0-6791 GCA_035260505.1 Terriglobales bacterium | reverse complement strand
ATTCCCTCCACTCCAGCACCAAAGCTGTCCGAGCACACAACGAAGTGGCTCAGCAGATTGGGATACGACGACGACCAGATCGCTGCATTGCGTAAAGAAGGAACGGTATGACGGAAAAACAAAATAGTTCCGGCGTCACCGCTCCCGTCGCATCGTTTCGCGATCGCATCGCCGCCTGTGTTGCCGCGCGCCGGGCGTTGATCGTCCCGGGAGCTGCCAACGCTCTCTCCGCTCGCATCATCGCCGATCTTCAGTTTGAGGCCGTGTATGTAACCGGCGCTGGCGTCACCAACATGTATCTTGGGCTGCCGGATATGGGATTCCTTAGCCTCACTCAATTGGCCGAGCACACAACGGCGATCCGCGATGCCGTCGCTCTGCCCATCATCGTGGATGCGGATACTGGATTCGGCAACGCGCTTAACGTTCACCGCACCGTACGGGCTTTAGAGTGCGCCGGAGCTAATGCCATCCAGATTGAAGACCAGGTTTCGCCGAAGCGCTGCGGCCACTTCACAGGCAAGGATGTCATTCTCGTCGGAGAGATGGTCGGAAAAATTCACGCCGCCGTCGATGCCCGTACTAATAAGGACCTGCTGATCATTGCCCGAACCGACGCCCGGGCTGTCGACGGCTTCCAGGCCGCGGTGGATCGAGCCTCCGCGTACATCGAAGCCGGCGCCGACATCACGTTTGTGGAAGCCCCGGAGAGCCTTGGCGAGATGCGCCGCATCCCAACACTTCTCGCTGCGCCGCAAATCGTCAACATGGTGGTAGGCGGAAAGACGCCGATCGTGGACGCGTCCGAGCTATCCGCTATGGGCTTTGCCATCGTGCTCTATGCCAATGCCGCGTTGCAGGGCGCGATTCTCGGAATGCAGAACGCCCTGCGCGAACTAAAGGAACGTGGACGCCTCGATGAGAGGAGCGCCGCGCTTGTCAGTTTCGCCGAGCGCCAGCGCCTCGTGCAAAAACCGCTCTACGACGGGATGGAACGGAAGTACGCGCGCAAGGACGAGGACGAGGGCAAGTGAGCGGGCAAATGAGCGGGCAAATGATTACGAGGAAGTCATGCTTTTCCACGACGTAAAAGTTCATGCATCGGCTTCGACCCTCGCTCGCGAGGACCAACTGGCGTGGAAGCTCGCGGCGGTAGCGGCGGATCCGGTTCCGTTGGAACCCGCCGTGCGAGAGATGATTGTGAACCGCATCATCGACAATGCCGGAGTGGCGATCGCCGCCATCAACCGGCACCCAGTTGTTTCTGCCCGCGCCATGGCGCTGGGTCATACAAACAGCGACCATTCAAAGGACAATCACTCGAAGGGCAAAGGTGCCACCGTGATCGGCGTGCCGTCCAATCATCGCGTCAGTCCGGAATGGGCGGCTTGGGCGAATGGAACCGCTGTTCGCGAACTCGACATGCACGATACGTTTCTCGCTGCGGATTTCGGCCACCCCGGTGACAACATCCCGCCGATTTTCGCCGTTGCCCAGGCGATGAATCGCTCCGGCCACGATCTGCTCCGCGGCATTGCAACCGCCTACGAGATTCAGATTAATCTCATGAAGAGTATCTCGCTGCATAAACATAAGATTGACCACATCGCACACCTCTGTCCGGCCCAGGCCGCTGGCATCGGAACTCTGCTGAATCTCCCGACCGAAATTATTTATCAGGCGATCCAGCAGGCCGTGCACGTCAGCTTCACCACCCGGCAGTCGCGCAAGGGAGAGATCAGCAGTTGGAAGGCATATGCCCCCGCCCACGCCGGCAAACTGGCCATTGAGGCGGTCGATCGCGCGATGCGTGGCGAGACTGCCCCGAGCCCGATCTACGAAGGCGATGACAGCGTGATCGCGTGGATGCTCGACGGACCCCACGCCCATTATCGCGTTCCGCTCCCCGCTCCTAGAGAGCCCAAGCGCGCTATTCTGGAGACCTTCACCAAAGAACACAGCGCGGAATATCAGGCGCAGGCCCTGATCGACCTCGCGTTCCGCATGCGCCGAAAAATCGCGGACTTGTCCCAGATCGAGAAAGTCATGATCCATACCAGCGCCCACACCCACCACGTGATCGGAACCGGCTCCGGCGACCCCCAGAAGCTGGACCCAAACGCCAGTCGGGAAACTTTGGACCACTCCATCATGTACATTTTTGCCGTGGCGCTTGAGGATGGAATGTGGCATCACGTTGACAGCTATCTTCCCGAGCGCAGGAACCGTACCAGCACGCTCAAGCTCTGGCGCAGCATTACAACCACTGAAGCCTCAGATTGGACCGAGCGCTACCATGCCCGCGACCCCGGCCAAAAAGCGTTCGGTGGACGTGTGGAGATTTTCTTTCGCGATGGCTCGCGCATGGAAGATGAGATCGGGGTTGCCAACGCGCATCCGCTCGGTACTACGCCATTTGGCCGCGATGACTACATCCATAAGTTCCGAATTCTGACCGATCATGTTGTCAGTCAACAGGAAAGCGATCGTTTTCTGCAATCTGCAACCAGGACCGCGGACCTGTCGCCCGGTGAGTTGGGGCAACTTAACCTGGCGTTGCCGGATGGCAGTTTGCGAGAAGGTGGCTCAGGCATTTTTTGAAAACGATTCTCAGAAAGCTCAAGTGCGATATAGCTAGCCGATCCACATTGATCCACTGAGAGTAACTCGACACTGACTAAGAATGAGAGAGAGTAATGTCGACACAACTTGGTAACCCGACCATCGCTGCCGAGATCAGCGCCCGGCTCGACCGGCTTCCCGCCACGCGATACATCTGGAAGCTTGTGCTACTCCTTTCCCTGGGCGGATGCTTTGAAATGTACGATCTCTTCTTTACTGCCTATATCGGTCCGGGCCTGGTGCGAAGCGGGCTGTTCTCCAGTTCCTCCGCCTCGTTCTTCGGATTCAATGGCCTCGCCGGTTTTGTCGCAGCCACCTTCGCCGGGCTCTTCATCGGTACCATGCTCTTCGGATTCGCAGCGGATTGGTTCGGGCGGCGCATGGTCTTCACCTGCTCATTGCTGTGGTACACCGCCGCCACCGTCATCATGGCCTTCCAACACACAGCCATTGGAATCGTCGCGTGGCGCTTGATCGCAGGCATCGGCATCGGGGTTGAGTTAGTGACGATTGATACCTATATTACCGAACTTGTACCCAAGCATCTTCGCGGCCGCGCCTTCGCGGTAAACCAGGTGATACAGTTCAGCGTCGTTCCGGTGGTCGCCCTGCTGGCCTGGATATTAGTACCTCGTAACCCGTTAGGTTTTGAAGGCTGGCGCTGGGTTGTCTTGATTGGAGCGATGAGTGCAATCTTCGTATGGTTCATTCGCCGCAGCGTCCCGGAAAGCCCCCGTTGGCTGATCTCGCACGGACGTTTGGCGGATGCCGAGCGTGTTACTGCAGCGATGGAAGCGCGTGTGTCGCAGGAATTAGGCGCGCCCCTTCCTCCTGCTAACCCTCATCCTGTCGAGGAAGTCCACGGCCACTTCCTCGACATCTTCAAGTCACCTTACTTGAGCCGCACCTCGATGCTGATGGTGTTTAACTTTTTCCAGACTGTTGGGTACTACGGCTTCGCGTCCTGGGTGCCTACTCTGCTGATTGCCGCGGGCGTGACCACCACCAGCAGCCTGCAGTATTCCTTCATCATCGCCATCGCTGCTCCATTAGGCCCGCTGCTCGCCCTGCGAATCGCCGATAAGTTTGAGCGCAAGTGGCAGATCGTGGCTGCGGCCCTCTGCATCGGAGTCTTTGGATTGTTGTTCTCGCGCCAGGCCAGCGGCGGTTTTCTGATTGCGTTCGGCGTCTTGCTGACCTGCTCCAATAACTGGATGTCGATGGCCTTTCACGCGTATCAGCCGGAGCTCTTTCCCACGCGAATACGCGCGCAGGCCGTCGGCTTCGTGTACTCGTGGAGCCGGTTGAGCGCCATTTTCACAAGCTTTCTGATCGGTTTCTTCCTGCGCGACTTTGGCGTAGCCGGAGTCTTCACCTTTATCGCAGCCTCGATGCTGGTTGTCATGCTCTCAATCGGAATTTGGGGACCAAGGACGCGCGGACTGGCCCTCGAAGACATCTCACATTGAAGCGGGCGGGGAGACCGCGCGCATCTCGTCGTAGTTTATGCGGGGCTTATGCCGGTAGCGCTTTCCCCTTTGTTTCTTCGCCAAATGGAATCGGCAATAGTCCAATGACAAACGCCACAGCCGTCAGAGCCACCGGGATGCCAATCGTCTGGAAATGACGAACGCCCGCGCCCACTAGAAACGTAATGCCCGCTCCCGCAAAACGCCCAACGGAGGTGGAAAAAGCGAAGGCGCTGGCCCGGCACTCCGTCCGATATTGCTCGGGCACCCATAATGTATAGATTGCAACCAGCACCATGGCATAGATGAACGAATCCATCCCGTCCAGCGCCCAGCCTCCCACGCCGCACAAAACCCCCGGATCTAATTGCGCATGAGCCGCGACTTGCTCAACTCCACCGTTGTGGTTGACATCCCGGTCCCTTCCTGTTTGCAAGATGGCGTAGCCGCAATGACCTAAGTTTTCCGCCACCGCGCCCCCCGATCACTTTTCACTTTGCAACTCGCCAGCCTCTCCCGCACACTGGATTCAAAGCCAACCCATGCCTGCAGTTGCTGCCAAACCGGCGATCATACTCCACCAGACGGAAACATCCGCAATGTTCCGTACTCCTCGCGAACGCAAAGTGGTTTTAGGACTTTTGCTGATGGTGGTTACACTGGCCCTCTACAACCCGGTTGCGCGAAACGGCTTTGTGAACTTCGACGACGACCGTTATGTCACCGACAACCCTCAGGTGCGCGCGGGTGTCCATTGGAGCACGATTTCATGGGCGTTCAATTCCTTTGATCAGGCGAACTGGCACCCGCTGACCTGGCTCTCCCACGCTCTCGATTGCCAGCTCTTTCGCCTCAATCCGGCGGGCCACCACTATACCAATCTGTTGCTGCACGCCATCAATGCGCTGCTGTTGTTCCTGATTCTGCAGTGGTTCACCGGATACACCGCCCGCAGCCTAATGGTGGCCGCGCTCTTTGCCGTGCATCCCCTCAACGTGGAGTCCGTGGCGTGGGTGGCGGAACGCAAGAACGTGCTCTGCATGCTTTTCTTTTTGCTGGCGTTGGCAGCCTATGGTTCGTATGTCCGCCGTCCGGGGGTCATGCGTTACCTGCTGGTCGCCCTTCTGTTCGCCATGGGTCTCATGTCCAAGCCCATGGTCATCACCCTGCCGTTTGTCCTCCTGCTGCTGGATTATTGGCCGTTACGAAGGTTCGCGTGGGGACAGCCGCCCTCGTCGGTCACGGCCGAGTCCGGTTCAGCAGCCGCCTGTGGTCACAGCGATTCCATGTTATCTGGAGCCCTCGCAACCCAGCCCCCGTGGAGGTTGTGCCTAGAGAAGCTCCCGCTTCTGGCGCTCTCGGCCGGCAGTGCGGTCATCACCATGGTCGCGCAAAGAGCCGGTGGCGCGGTGCTCACCAGTGCCGCACATTCTCCTCTGCTCCGTCTTGAGAACGTGCTGATTTCCTATGTGCTCTATATCAACAAATCCGTCTGGCCTTCCCATCTGGCGGCCCTCTATCCTTATCCGCACGCGTTGCCCGCATGGCAGGTCGCTGCCTCTGCGGTCTTCCTGCTCGCCGTTACTTGCGCCGTCCTGAAATATGGCGAGCATCGTTATCTGGTCGTTGGCTGGTTCTGGTATCTGGGGACGATGCTTCCCATGATCGGCCTGGTACAGGTTGGCAATCAGGCCATGGCGGATCGCTACGTCTACCTGCCATTGATCGGCCTTTTCATAATTATCGTCTGGGGCACCGCGGAATGGGCAGGCTCGCGCCAGCTTTCAGCCAAATACCTGGCCGCTGCGGGACTCACCATTCTGCTTGCGCTGTGTGCCGTCACACGCATTCAGATCAGTTACTGGCACGACGATTACAGCCTCTGGGCGCGCGCCCTGGCTGTTACCCAGGGCAATTTCGTAGCGGAAAATAATCTTGCCCATGCCTTGATCAAGCAGGGCCGGTACGACGAAGCGATCGTCCACTTCCGTGCCGCTGCCGCCCTCGAGCCCGGGGACCCCGTCAGCCAACTCAATCTCGGAATCTATGCCGAGGAGCATGGTGATCTGCGTCAGGCTGCCGCCCGCTATGGGTATGTCCTGCGGCTGGCAACCGAGAGTCAAATTCGAGCCTCCGCCTACACCAATCTAGGGACCATTTATTTCGCCATTCATGACTACGCCCAGGCGCAACGGAATTTCGATTCCGCCATGAAACTAAAACCTGTGTTTCCCGCCGCTCTCCTCGACATGGGCCTGATCGCACAGAACGCCGCCGACTGGAACCGCGCCGCCGATTATTTCGCACAATTCGTCGCCGTCAGTCCGAGCGACGTCGGATATCTTCTCCTTGCCCACGCCCTCCATCAGGCTGGACGCCACGACGATGCCGACCGCGCCTACCAGCAGGCCCTCCGTTTGTCGAACGATATCAATCAGGCCCAGCAGCGGGCGGCCCAGTTGGCCGCTCAATAGAATCCGCGTCAACTCCGCCCATTCGTCCCTGTTCTTCCGTGACCTCGGAAGGATGCCCGCCAATTGCTAAGCTGCGAGTGAGTTCTACAGGAGGGCCTGTGCCCGCGACAGCTCAAAAATCCACCATCAAGATTCTCTACGGCGAAAGCGACGAACATACTCTCTCAGCCCAGGCCGCCGAAATCACCAAAGCCGGGCATCACGTCACCACCGCCCTCAACCGCCA
>DATFVD010000447.1:0-2543 GCA_035260505.1 Terriglobales bacterium | reverse complement strand
TGCTCGCCGTCACGAAGCGTGGTGTCGAAAATGGTGATGCGCGGCCGATCCATTGATCTCGTACCTCCGGGGAAGACTGCATATCTAGTTTATCGGCGGCGTAGGGCGAAAGAGAAGGTTATTATCTTTACAGAAGCATTAGTGTTGATGATAGTATTAGTAAATCTTATGCGTTATCAATGTTGGACAACAGGTCTCAGGTGCTAGGTCTCAGGTCTCAGGAACCCCCACCGCGGTCAGCGTCCAACGCCTGAGACCTGACACCTTAGACCTGACACCTGACGCCCATGGACCTATCGCAACTCGAAGTCTTCCTAACGGTAGCCCGCGAACGGCGGTTTTCGCGCGCTGCTGAAAAGCTGTTTCGCACCCAATCGGCGGTCAGCCAGACGATCCGCAAACTTGAGCTGGAGATCGGCGAACCGCTGTTCGACCGTTCGTCCCGCGAAGGAGTGCTCACCGACGCCGGCCGTGTTTTGCAGGAATATGCCGAGAAGCTGCTCAACCTGCGGCAGGACGCACAGGCAGCGCTGGTGGAGATGCGCGAACTGCAAAAGGGCAAGCTCGCGATCGCCGCCAATGAATTTACCGCGCTCTATCTGTTGCCGGTGCTGGCCGAGTTTCGCCGCCTGCACCCGACGATCAAGATCACGGTGCGGCGCTCTCTCGGCAGCCACATTCCCGACGATGTGCTCAAGCACAACGTCGAACTTGGCGTACTCTCTTTCGATCCGCAGGAGCCGCAGTTGCGATCGGCGGTGGTTTATCTGGACGAGTTGGTATTTGTTGTTCCTCCGGGCCATCCGCTGGCCTCGGCGGGCGAAGTCAGCGTGAAGCAACTGGGCGCGGAGTCGTTCGTGGCCCACATCGTCGCATCTCCGTATCGCGACAAGGTGATTGAAGCGTTTCATCGCCATAAAACTCCGTTGCACATGGACGTGGAGCTGCCCACGCTGCAAGCCATCAAGCGTTTCGTATGCATGGGGAACGGGGTGGCGCTGGTACCCGAGATCAGCGTGGAAAACGAGATCAGCCGGGGAGATCTGGTGCGCATTCCGGTGCGCGATCTGCACTTTCAGCGCAAGCTGCGCGTGGTGTATCGGCAGGAATCCACGCTGTCGCACGCGGGAAGAGCGTTTTTGAAGGTGGCGGAGCAGGTGGCAAAGGACAGAGGCGGCCGGTATCGCTTCCAGCGAGAAAAGTAGCGACTATACGAACTGTACTTGTTCCTCGCACATCGCTTCGATCGCCTCGGGGACGGTGGCGTACACATCGAGGACCGATACGACGTTCGCGATTTCGAAAAGGTCCAGAACTGATTTCCTGGGGCTGGCAAACTTCAGTGCGTATCCGGCCGCCTCCGCCCACATGTGAGTGAGCATAAGTTCGCCCAAGCCGCCACTGTCCACGGAATCGATGCCCGCTAAATCCACCACCATCCGGTGCGCGGAGGGCAGCACCTCGGCGACGACGGTCGAAAATGTTTGAGCTTCGCTGCGAAAGATGATCCGGCCACGACAGTGCAGCACGATGGTATTACCGGAACACTCGGCCTCCAGGGTGAGGCTGAGCTTCTTTTTGTTTTTTTGGTCGCTTCCCTGGCCAGTCGCGGATGGCACGCTTGCAATTGCAGTGTCTGATATATCGGCGAGGTTCTCGGACTTCATGGCTACACGTTAGTCGCTCATGGTTGCGATTTGGTTGCACACAGATCAAAGTTTGGTGAATTCAGACAGTGTTCTCTGTGGTCCGCGGAGGTCGAGTTCCTCACCACAGAGGTCACAGAGGGCCACTGGGGAAAAACACCACCGGGGGAAACACCTGCTTACTTTGACTGGTCTTTGCGGCGGGATGAATCCGGGGGAGGGACCAAGTGCCGACGTAACGGCACCAGTGCACCTTTGGATGGATCGGCCGCTGCGGAGGCGCGCGCCAAGACCTCGTGTTGGATGTACTGCACGAACTCCTGGATCTGGTGCTGCATTTCCTCCATACGCTCGCGCATCTGAAGAATGATGGCGATCCCGCTGATGTTGACGCCCAGATCGCGAGCGAGCGACAGGATGAACTCGAGCCGCTGCAAATCTTCATCCGTGTAGAGCCGCGTGTTGCCTTCGGTGCGGCTCGGTTTCAGCAGGCCTTCGCGCTCATAGAGGCGCAGGGTCTGAGGATGAATCTCGTACATCTCGGCCACCGCCGAGATCATGTACGCGCCTTTGGATTTACGCTTGGTCATGGCTGCCGTTCATTAATGTAAATGTACAACAGCAATGTACAACAGCCCGTTGTGATGGCGCGACAAGCCTAGCTCACAAGTTCTGGCTTCGGTTGGGCTGCTGACCAGCCTGCCGGCTTCAGCGCATGGTTGATCAAGTAGGCGACTACGCCGCCGCCCACCACGATCAAGGCAAACAAGAACGAGCTCATGCCAAGCACTACTTCGTGTTCACTGCGGACGATGGCAAACCCGAGCAGAAGAATTGGAGGAATGCCAACCGCAATCGCTCCAAACATGCCGCCGGGCACGCGGAACGGACGCTTCA
>DATFVD010000446.1:0-2949 GCA_035260505.1 Terriglobales bacterium | reverse complement strand
AAGTCGAGGTTCTTGTCAGCGAGCGCGGTGCGAAGAACGTTGCGTCCAATGCGCCCAAATCCATTGATGCCAATTTTTACAGCCACGATGCCTCCAAAAGAAATTTTGATTGCCTAAGAAAAACGCAGGAGCTGGGATCGAACTTTGATGGTAACAGGGTGGAGCGGACAGCGTAAATGTCATGTGCTGCCAGCGGAGAGCGATAACCACAGGGGACACGAAGGATCACAGAGGAAACCCACAGAGGAAACCGATGATCGCGGTTCGGAGCGGGCGTCGAAACCGCGGCGAGATTCGATTCATGCGGATGCAGGCGTGATTTCGATGGCGGTGTCGGTGTTGCGCCACAAGAATGGGACACGGGCGAGCCAGTATTTTGCGCTGATCATCCGGCGGATGCGGGCAAACTCTTCGGGTGGCAGGATGCGGGCCGTCGCGGGGAATTCGGGGCCGGTGATTTTTCCACGCATGGTGCAGGGGGCGATCTTGACTTGCGGGTTGTTTCGGATGCGCTTGTATTTTCCGGTTTTGCTGCCGGTCATGAAGTAGAGTCTGTTGTTGTCTTCGGCAAACCAGATGGGCGTGTACACGGCTACGCCATTTTTTCGGAAGGTAGCGAGGCTGATGTAACGCTGGCCGCGGATTTCGGGGGGGATGGAAGCCATTTGAATATTGTAACCGGGGAGACAAGCCGTTTTCGGGTGGATGAGTAGCGAGGTAAAGCCATAATGACTGACCGATTGGCGCGCGGTCACATACAATAGCGGGCTATTGAGACTTTGAAAATATGAGCGAGAGCTGGAAGCAATGGGAGGGTCGTACTGTCGATGGAAGATTTCCGTTACAACGCTATTTAGGCGGTTCGGATCACAGTGCCGTGTTCCTCACCGTTACGCAGCCCAGTGGGGGCGATTCTGAAAAAGCTGCCATCAAATTGATTCCTGCCGACGCAGTGGACGCAAAGCAGCAATTCTCTCGATGGAAGGCGGCTAGCGAACTGGCGCATCCGAATCTGATTCGCATTTTCGAGGCGGGACGGGGCGAACTGGATGGCACGGAGCTGCTCTATGTCGTGATGGAGTACGCCGAGGAAGATCTTTCCCAGATTCTTCCGGAGCGGGCGTTGACAGCGGACGAAGCGCGAGGCATGCTTCCACCGATTCTGCGGGCGTTGCAATTTGTGCACGATAAGGAGTTGGTGCATGGCCACATCCAACCTTCAAATATTCTGGCGGTTGGGGACGAGGTGAAGCTATCGAGCGACGCTCTGAGCATAGGGGGCGAGAGGAGGGGGAGTTCGCGGGCGACGAATGCCTACGATCCGCCAGAAACGGCTGGAGCGATTTCGACGGCTGTCGACGTTTGGCAGATGGGGATGACGTTGATCGAGGTGCTGACGCAACGCTTGCCGGTTTGGGATCGTACACGGACGAGCGCGCCACAAGTACCGGCGGCGGTCGCTGAGCCATTTCGCGAGATTGCAGGACACTGCTTGCAGGTTGATGCGGGGAAGCGATGGACGGTTGGGGAGATCCTTCATCGGGTAGAAGCGGATCGGGCAGACGCGATACGGCGTGGATCGGAGAGAGTGGAACCGGCGGGGCCGGTGAGTTCAGCTCAGACTGACGCTCAGATTAAAAAGACGGCTTCTGCGACAGCGAGCGCGGCTCAGCGGAAAGAATTCGCGAAATGGCCGTACTGGCTGGGGCTGGCGGCGGTGGTAGTGGTTGTATTGTTTTTGATTGCGAGACCGAAAACTTCGAGCGCTCCGGCGGACGAACCGTCAACGCGAGCCGAGCGGGGTGCGGCCACCGAAGGCTCCCAACCGGCGCAGACTTCTTCGGCAGATACGAACACCGGCACTGCCGGCCATGAGAATCAGAATGGTGTTGTGCGGCAAGTGATGCCGCAGGTTTCACAGAGCGCCCGCCGCACGATTCAAGGCACGATCAAGGTTCGAGTGAGAGTGGATGTGGACGATGCGGGCAACGTGGCGAAGGCGAAGTTCGAATTGTCCGGGCCGAGCAAGTATTTCTCGCGCGTGGCAATGGAAGCTGCCCGGGAATGGAAATTTGCTCCAGCACGAGCGGATGACTCTGGCCCCAGGGAATGGAAGCTGCAGTTTGCCTTTAGCCGGGCGAAGACGAGGGTCTCCGCGGTGCGCCCTGCGCGAAGGGATTTCTAACCACAGAGGAAATCCTAACCACAGAGGACACTGGGGAACACAGGGGAAAGCTCTCGATCTGCAGTCGACTTATATCAGGTTGAAGAAGTCCCCTGTGGTGAAGATTCTTGCGCGTCTTGTTAGGGTTTGCTGCCGCTCGTCAGCCGGCGCGCTTCTTCGTAGGCTTGTTGCGGATCGCGTCCGGTGACTTGCTTGTACCAGGCGGGGTGGAAGGTCCAAGCCCAGGCTTCGCTTACGGCGCCGCGAATCATGGCCCCGAACGTGCCCGGCTCGCCGATCGTGCTCTGGTAGATGTGGATGAAAATGCCACCGAGCATCACGATCGCGGAGATGTCATGTATCACGTAGCTGATGGCGACGGCGGTTGCGCCGAACGTTCTCGCGCCCGCCCACAGGATGGTTCCCGTGATGATGTATAGAACGCAGCCGCAAACGACCTCCCAGAACAGAAGTTTTTGACCGGCGTTGAAAAAGCCGGTTTCCGGCGGATCCATCTTTTCTTCGCCGGTGGTGATCTTCTTGATATTGCGCATCCATCGGGAATCGGCTGTGGTCCAAAGCATGAGTTGGAGCCAGTTCAGGACCTGGAATGCAAAGAAGAGAACGAAGGCGACACCAAAATATGGGTGCAAGGTGCGGGTGAGTTGTCCCCCACCGAAGACGGGAGTGATCCAGTGGAACAACGACGGGAGATAAAGCGCGAAGCCGGTGAAGAGGGCGAGGAAGAAAAAGAGCGCGACCGTCCAGTGCAGGACGCGCGTGTA
>DATFVD010000445.1:0-12168 GCA_035260505.1 Terriglobales bacterium | reverse complement strand
ACAATCTGCGTCATAATTCCTCGGAACTTTATTCGGCCATGCCGTGTCTGAACTGTCGAAGACTGGAGATTCAATCGTGCGTCGCCCATCTGGCTACCTGATCAAGCCGTTTGTCGTTACGCTTCTCCTCGTCACTGTTCCCGACGGTTGCATCGGACAGAATGCCCAGGCACCACAGACAACTACCAAGGAAGATCCCCGACGGCGCCGGGCGGAGGAACTGTACATCCAAGGCAAATTTGTCGATGCCATGCCGCTCTTCGAGGCGCTGTCTGCGGAGCATCCTTCAGATTTGGCGGTGCGAGAGGGATGGGCGTGGTGTTTGTTTCAGTCCGCGGGAACACTCCCCGACCCGCAGCAGCGCAAGAGCGCTCGCGCCCGGGCTCGGACGATCGCCGTCGAAGCGAAGGGCCTGGGAGATAACAGTCAGCTGCTCCAGCTTATGCTTGAGCAACCCGAGGATGGCGGCTCCGAGGTGGCGTTCTCCGATAGCAAGGAAGTGGACACTGCGATGAAAGCGGCGGAGGCTGATTTTTCTCGTGGTGAATTAGATAAGGCGCGGGAAGGATACATGCGTGCCTTGCTGATGGATCCGAACAATTACGATTCAGCTCTCTTTATCGGGGATGTCTATTTTAAACAGCATGTTTACGGCAGCGCGGGCGAATCGTTTGCCCGCGCCATCCAGATCGATCAAAACCGGGAGACGGCCTACCGGTACTGGGGCGACGCACTTGTCGCCATGGGCAAGGAAAATGAGGCGCGGTCGAAATTCATCGAAGGCATCATCGCGGACCCTTATACTCGGCGTTCCTGGACGGGCCTGCAGAATTGGCTGCAGCGAAACAAGGTTGAGTTGAACAATGTACAGCTGAAAGATGGTGCTGCTGTAACTGAGAAAGATGACAAGAACATCACCATTACGATCGATGATAGTTCTCTCAAGAAGAAGAACGACCCGAATGGCCTCGCGTGGATGACCTATGGAATGGGCCGCGCTTCCTGGCACGGGGACCGCTTCAAGAAAGAGTTTCCGAACGAACCAAAATATCGGCACACTCTGAAAGAAGAAGCTGATTCCCTTGGCTTGATGATTACGGTCCTGAAGGAGCAAAAAAACTACCCCAAAAAACTGAAGGATTTGGACCCTTCCTTGCAATCGTTAATCAAGATTCAGGAAACGGGTTTCCTCGAACCTTTTGTGCTGATCAACCGAGCCGATGCCGAGATCGCGCAGGACTACCCGCCGTATCGAGCGTCCAATCGCGACCAGATCCGGCGCTATCTCGACGAGTTCATGGTTCCGAAGATGCCATTATCCGCCAAGTAAGGAGCGTGCAGCCAAATGAACTCACTTCACGTATGTGATCCGGTAAATCACGCCCGCGCCATCGTCGCTTAAGTACATCGCCCCGTCGCCACCGAATAGGACACCCACCGGACGCCCCATCCAGCGTCCTTTCTTCGTCTCGCCCGGCGCGAGCCACCCGGTAATGAAATCTTCCGCGCCGCCCTGAGGCTGGCCCTTATCGTCGAGTTTCACGCGCACAACTTTGTATCCGGTCGGAACGCTGCGATTCCACGATCCATGAAATGCGACGAAGATGTTATTCCGGTATTCCAGCGGGAACTCCGACCCTTCATAAAACGCGAGTCCCAGCGGAGCGGAGTGGGCCTGGATCTGTACCTTCGGAGCGACCACATTCTTGCAGCGGTCTTTTTCAGCTCCAGCTCCAGCGTTCGTGAAGGTTGAATCGCGCACGCGGTCGCCATAGCAGAAGGGCCAGCCAAAATCGCCCCCGTCTTTCCCGAGATCGACGATGACGTCCGGCGGCACATCATCACCCAGCATGTCGCGCCCGTTCACGGTAGCCCAGATGGTATCCGTCTTCGGATTCACAGCCAGCCCGACGGCGTTGCGCAGTCCCTTCGCGAAGATTTTCTGACCGCTGCCATCCGGATTGAATTCCACTATTGCCGCTCGCCGCGGATTACTTTCGATGCAGACATTGCAACTCGATCCGGATGCTGCGTATATCTTGCCGCCGTGAGACGACAGGGTGCGGGTCGAGTGCCCGCCGCCGGTCGGTAGATCGGCGAGCGCCTTCGGATTCGACGCCCGCAGGTTCACCTCGTCCCAGTCGTAGCGGCGAACCTTGTCGGTTTCGGCGACATACAGCTTGCCCCCGTAAAACGCGAGGCCGTGCGGCTCATTCAGCCCGTTGAGAACGGTCACCATCCGCTCTGCCTTGCCCGCGTGTTTAGGATCGGGAAGCGCGACCACCTTGCCCTCACCAGATTCGCTGACCAGCAGGACGCCTCCCGGGCTGAAGATCATCATGCGCGCGCTGTCCACTTCTTCGGCAAAGACTGAGATATGGAAACCCGGCGGCGTCTTCAGTCGAGTGAGATCAAAGGGAGTTTTCTCGGAGTGAGCGAGGTCGGCCTGAACAAGGAATGCCAGCAGAAGGGGAAGCAGCGCAAACGATGGTCGTCGCATAGCTATCTTAGGATCGAGTCGGCGCGTAATTTGTTGCATAATTTAGCGGCCCGTCCATTTATTTTTTCAATGACTCCCGAAAGAAAAACCCTTGCACGCAGTTTTTATATCGACTCCAGCCAAAATTACCGCCAAGCGCGGCGGGTGGCCATGGAACGATGAGATACAATATGTATGAAAAGAAAGCACTTGCCTTCTACCCCCGAAACCGGGGCATTTGGCATCCAAACTGTTTATAGAAATGCAGGCCCACGACACGGCCGGCTTTTCGAGGCAGGTTTTTGAGGCATACGCGGCGCCGGCGCTTGCCTTTTTGTTTATGAAACGGCGCAATCAAAATTAGCACCAGAAGGCGTTTAGAGCGGATTTCCCGCTCCCACAAACTTTGGAGGAAGTCAAAATGAAAAACCGCACCATCTTCGCTCTACTGCTGGCCGTAGTCCTGGCCGTGCCAGTTTTTGCGCAAGATAATTCCACTCCCCAGACTCAGGCCACGACGACCCCGTCGGCTGCCCAGACGACCAGCAAAGATACCGCCACCGGCAAAGAGCCCCTGCAACCGGAGACCCGTGAAGGCTTTTGGGGTCACATGAATCCGTTCGCGCGCAAGAAATACGTTGCGCGTCAGACCCAACCCATCCGCGACCGCATCAACGAACTCGATGAGCTGACCGCCTCCAACAGCAAGGCGATCAAGGACACCGATTCGCGCGCGCAGCAGGGAATTCAGCTCGCGTCCTCGAAGGCGAATGAGGCGGATCAGCATGCCATCGACGCCGGCACCAGGGCGCAGGCGGCGCAGCAGACCGCGCAACAGGCCCATACCCGTCTGAACACGGTCGAGCAAGTGGTCACCAACATCGATCAGTACCAGCCGACGACCCAAACCGAGATCCTTTTCAAGCCCGGACAGACCGTGCTAAGCCAGAACGCCAAAACTGCTCTCGATGAAATGGCTACCCCGCTGAAGACTCAGCGTGGCTATGTCGTCGAAGTGCAGGGCTTCTCCTCCGGCCATGGTCAGGTAGCGATCTCGAACTCGCAGAAGATGGCCGAGTCGGTGGTCCGCTATTTGGTGCTGAACCACGACATCCCGGTTTACCGGATTTATCTTGTCGGCATGGGTAATGCACCGGTCCCGGCGGCAACAGCCTCCACCTCGGGCGAAGCCCCCAAGCCGAAGCGGATCACGGGTGGCCGCGTTGAAATCAGCCTCCTGAAGAACAATCTGGAGCAGCTTGCTTCGACTGGCGCCACACCGACGCCGGCTCAGGATGCACAGCCGAAATAGTAGCAGTAGCAGTAGTAATCCCTCCCCTGGAAGCCCTCCCGTGAAAACGGGAGGGTTTTTTACTTGGAAATGGGGCAGAAGCCCGCCGCCACACACTTTTCGAGCGAAACATCGTGTTATCCTCCAACGCGAGATGGAAACTCTGTTCTACTTCCGGACGCCTTCGCCGGTCGGGCCACTCTTCCTCGCTGCTTCCACAAAGGGCCTGGTGCGACTCGAATTCGAAGGCCGGGTGCAGAGCTTGAATGCGGAGAAGACTCAGTCGCGTGAGTCCGAGCCAGCGCTCGCGCCCTATCTCCGCGAACTCAACGATTACTTCGCGGGCGAGCGACGCGAATTCTCCCTGCCGCTCGATCTTCGCGGAACCGAGTTCCAACTCGCGTGCTGGCATGCGCTGTTAGAGATTCCCTACGGCGAGACCCGCAGCTACCGCGACATCGCTGAAACCATTGGCCATCCGCACGCCTACCGCGCCGTGGGCATGTCGAATAACCGGAATCCAGTCGCGATCGTCGTCCCGTGTCACCGGGTGATTGCTTCGAGCGGGTCACTTTGTGGCTACGGCGGCGGACTCGACATTAAACGCAAGCTCCTGGACCTGGAGCGAGGCAGTTTTCATCTTTCGCTGGGGATCGGCGCATAGCCGTTCAGCGCATTTGCTGTACACTGGCCGCCATCTTCTTGTGAAGGTCCCGGGCCCATCTACGGCATCCACCATCCGCAAGGCCAGCCTGTTCTACTTCGTTTTCGTGATGTTTTCCTACACCACCGGAGGCCCCTTCGGACTGGAAGCGATGGTCACCACCAGCGGTCCGGGAATGACCCTGGTCTATCTTCTGGTCCTCCCGCTGTTCTTGAGCATCCCCGTTTCGCTCGTAGCGGCCGAACTTACCACCGCGATGCCCGTTGAAGGCGGCTTCTATCGCTGGACCCGCGCCGCCTTCGGAGATTTCTGGGGATTCCTGGCTGGATGGTGGAATTGGTCTGCATCGTTCCTTCTCGGCGGGTCCTATGCCGTGCTTTTTACCGATTACCTGACCTTCTACTTCCCCGGGATCATTGGCTGGAAGCATTGGCTCGTTTCCTTCGCGCTGATTGCCTTCGTCACCTGGATCAACATTCTTGGCATCCAGATGGTCGGCAAAGTTGCGACTGTTTTCGAATTGTTCATGTTCATTCCCGTAATTGCCCTGGTTATCCTCGGACTGGCCAGGTGGCACCACAATCCATTTGTTCCGTTGGTTCCACCGAACCAGCCTCTTTCGAAAGTGTTCGGAGTGGGTCTTGCTCTGGCCATTTGGCTTTATTCCGGATACGAGCAAGTATCGAGCGTGGCCGAGGATGTCGAGAACCCGCGGCGCACTTATCCGCGAGCACTGGCTATGGTCATTCCGCTTTCGATCGCGACCTATTTTCTGCCGGCCTTTGCCGGCTTGGCCGCGCTCGGCAACTGGCAACAATGGAACGACGGATACTTCTCCACCGCCGCACAACTCATCGGTGGTCCCTGGCTCGGTAATCTGATGACGATCGCCGCCATGGTCGGCAATGTGGCGCTGCTGAACAGCACGATGCTCACCGCCACTCCCATGCCCTTCACGCTTGCCGAAGACGGATACCTGCCGCAGTTCCTGACGCGCCGGCATCCGCGGTATGGCACACCGTGGATCGCGATTCTGATCTCCGCCGCGATCTATGCCTCGCTGGCGCTGCACTCGCTCGGCGAATTGATCAGCATCTATGCCTGGTTGCGAGGCGCCACCACCGTGTTGACCGTGCTGTCAGCTTGGGGATTGCGCCGGAAACGCCCCGATTTGCCGCGAGCCTTCCTCGTCCCTGGTGGCAACGTTGGACTCGTCTATGTGATCGCTATGCCGCTGGTGATGACCTGCGTCGCCCTGCGTTACAGTGCGGCGATCGCGATGCATTGGGGCCCGTGGGCGCTTGCCGCCGGCCCAGCTGTTTATTTTGTGGTGAAATGGTTTGGTAGGCGCGCCGCGCAAAAAACGGACAAAACAGGGTAGGTTCGTATCAGGGTATCGCGTTTGCGATACCGCAAGTCATGGTCGAGAATTGCGCCTACAGACGCTGCGCCGGTCGAGCGAGGATCAAGTGCTCTTTACAATCTGCGAACTAAGCCGAAAAATTCGCGACCGCTCAATCTCGCCCGTCGAACTTACGCACCACTGCCTGGTCCTCATCGAAAAACTCAACCCCGCGCTTAACGCCTACATCACGGTCACAGCGGAATCCGCTCTTGAACGAGCCCGTGTCGCCGAGCGCGAAATCTACCGCGGAGCCTATCTCGGGCCCCTGCACGGCATTCCCATTGGACTGAAAGACATTTTCGATACCGCTGGAGTCCGCACCACCGCCGCCAGCGCGCTGTTCCAGGACCGCATTCCCACTGAAGACGCCGAAGTTGTCCGCCGCCTGCGTTGCGCCGGCGCAATCGTTCTGGGCAAGCAAAACCTGCACGAATTCGCGTACGGAGGCAGTTCGATCATCAGCTTCTTCGGTGAGGTTCATAACCCATGGGACACGAAGCGCCTCGCTGGTGGCTCTTCAGGAGGCTCCGCCGCCAGCGTAGCCGCCGCGCTCGGCTTCGCCTCCGTCGGCACCGACACCGCCGGTTCCATCCGCCTGCCTGCTGCCTATTGCGGAGTCGTCGGGCTCAAGCCGACATTCGGCCGCGTGAGCGTTCGTGGTGTCGTGCCATTGTCACCGTCCTACGATCACGTCGGCCCAATCGCAAATTCGGTCTTTGACGCAGCCTTGATGCTGCAAGTGCTGTCAGGCCACGGCTCAGAGGATCCATGCAGTGACAGACCGGTGCCAAGTCTCGTTTCCGCGTTCGACGAACTTCCAACGAATCTGCGGGTCGGAGTGCCGCGAGCATTTTTCTTTGATGACCTCCATCCCGAAATTGCCGCCGCTATCGAAAAAGCCATCGAGGTTTTCCGCAAACTCCATGCTGAAATCCGCGAGGTTAAGCTCGATGTCTCGACCGACCGCACGCTAGCGAGCGCAGAAGCCTATGCCTTTCATGAGTCGTTCGTGGCCCGGTCGCCAGAGCTGTATCAGCCTGCGACCCGCGCTCGCATCCAATCCGGAGCCAAGACTTCAGCGGATGATGCTCTCCGCGCCAGCCGTGACCTTCAGGCGAGCCGTGAGGCGATCCGAAAAATATTCAATGAAGTGGACGTACTGCTAACGCCGACAGTCCCAATCCCACCGCCCGTGATCGCCGATCTTCGGGAACATCCCGACGAGTTGCGTCCGCAAGAATTGATCATGCTGCGCAACACACGGCCCTTTAATGTTTGGGGGATTCCCACGATATCCGTGCCCTGCGGGTTGACGAAAGATGGATTGCCAATCGGCCTGCAACTAGCCGCCGCACACGGGCGGGAGGATGTGTTGTTCCAGGCGGCTCAGGGCTACGAGCAAGCAACTGAATGGCACAACAAGATGCCGCCCCTGGCAAACCTCTAAAGACCGGGTGGAAAATTTAGGAAGATGTCAGAACAACCTTCTTGATCTTACGTCCGAGTCGCACCACAAGCGTTGCACCGGCGTGAGCTTTGACAATAGGTGAAGTAGTCTTCACTCCATCGACACTGACGGCGCCCTCTTTGATCTTGCGATCCGCTTCGCTCGTCGAAGAAGCAAAGCCGATCTTGACGAGTACTTTCGCCAGCCGTACTCCATCGCCCTCACGGTTCGCAACCTCGGCGAACGCCACGGACTCTGTCTCGACCTCTTCGGGTATCTGATCTTTCTGGAACTGCCTCGCCCAATCCTCGCCCGCCTTCGCCGCTGCCTCGGTCGAGTGGAAATCCGCCACAATCGACTGTGCCAACTCCTTCTTCAACGCCATCGGATGCGCCTTGCCGCTTGCAGCGTTCGCCTTCATCGTCGCGACCTGCTCCGTTCGCACATCCGTCAGCAGCTCGTAATACCGCCACATCATCTCATCGGAAATCGACATCACTTTGCCGTACATCTCGAGCGGCGGCTCGTGAATTCCAATCGCGTTCCCCAACGACTTCGACATCTTGTTCACGCCGTCGAGCCCTTCCAGGATCGGAGTAGTCAGCACTACCTGCGACTCTTGCCCGTAAGCGCGCTGCAGTTCGCGCCCGACTAGAAGATTGAATTTCTGATCGGTGCCGCCCAGTTCGATATCTGCTTCCAGCGCCACTGAGTCATATCCCTGCGCCAGCGGATAGAGCAGCTCATGCATGGCAATCGGCTTCTCGTCACGGAAGCGTTTGTGGAAATCCTCGCGCTCCAGCATCTGCGAGACCGTGTACTTCGCGGTCAACCGGATGAAATCTTCGGCGGAGAACTTCGAGAACCACCGGCTGTTGAAGTCGACCACCGTTTCTTCCGGACTGAGAATCCTGAAAACCTGCGCCTTGTAGGTCTCGGCGTTCTCCGCAATCTGCTCGCGCGACAGCGGAGGCCGCGTCACCGAGCGCCCGGTCGGATCACCGATCATCCCGGTGAAGTCACCAATCAGAAAAATGACGGTGTGGCCGAGATCCTGAAAATGTTTCAGCTTGCGCAACAGGACCGTGTGGCCCAGATGCAGATCGGGAGCGGTCGGATCGAATCCCGCCTTCACTCGCAGCGGTTTGCCCGAAGCGAGCGAGCGTTCGAGCTTCGAGCGCAGTTCGGATTCCTTGACGATCTCAGCCGCGCCCTTCTTGAGGTAGGCGAGTTGTTCGTCAACCGGTGGAAAGTTGGACATGTCGTAGTGATTATAGCGACCCTGATCGTGGAGAGCCGGGCGTCCTCGCCCGGCCATCCTGATCCTGCACATGTGGGACCCGCGAGACGCCCGTAGCTCCACCGATTCGCAAAGGCTACCCCCGCCGATAGAAGCTCAGCGCCGCGTCTCCCTGCGCCAGCTTCCGATATCGCCGCAAGTTTCCAAACGCGTCTCCCGGATCAAACCTCTTCTCATGCTCCGCAATCACCACGCTCCGCTCGCGCAACAATTTCGAAGTCGCCAGGGCGGCCAGCGTCTTCGCATACTCGTCCTGCATAGAGTATGGCGGATCCAGAAACACGAAATCGGCAATGCTCCCCAACGCTTCTAATTGCCGCAAGGCTTTCGCGGCTTCGACCTTCACGATCTGGAACCCGCTCGCAACTCCCAACCGCTTCAGGTTCCCGGCTATCACTTCCGCCGCCGCTTTAGACGACTCGACGAAGTACACCATACGCGCGCCTCGGCTCAGCGCTTCAATGCCCACCGCGCCTGTCCCCGCATATAAATCGAGCCATGTCGAATCCGCTAATGCGGCCGGATTGCCCGCGCACAGCACATTGAACAGCGTCTCGCGCAGTCGGTCCGCAGTCGGACGGATTTCGAGCCCGGGCGACGACCGCAACGTTCGGCGCCGAAACTGTCCCGCAATCACTCTCATTGGTTCGCGCTCATAGCGGTCCTGTAGAGACGGGGCTTGCCCCGTCTCCGCTCTCATCGTCTCTGCTTGGGCCGTCTGCCGGAGACGCGGCAAGTCGCGTCTCTACGGGAGATGCCCCTTTCGACCCAGCCCTTCCGATTCGCCCTTTCGCAACCTCGCAGCGTGAATCGGTGTCTAAGTAGATAGAATACTGGTAGGCATGTCGATGCGCAGTTGGTCCATCCCGGTCGGACGTCTTTTCGGAATCGAAATTCGCATTCATCTGACCTTTTTGTTTCTGCTGTTCTTCGTGTTGAGTACCGAAGGCGCTACACAGGATGCCGGTGCCGCCTTACGAGTACTTGCTCTGGTCGGCATCGTTTTCGGCAGCGTGGTCCTGCACGAATTAGGACACGCTCTGGTCGCCCGTGGTTCGGGCATTCCGGCGAAGGGCATCATCCTGCTGCCGATCGGCGGAATCACCATCCTCGACGAAGCGCACGCCATTCCGGATTCGATCAACGCCTGGAAGCGTGACATCCGAATCGCGGTTGCCGGACCCCTGGTGAATCTTGTCATCGCTGGATTATCCGCGATCGTTTTGCTTGCGGTCATGCCAGGCTTTTCGCTTACCGCTAGGCCGCTCCTTCACTCGAGCGCGCTGTTGCGGAGCATTGTCTGGTCGAACCTTTACCTCGGGTTATTCAACCTGCTGCCTGCATATCCCATGGATGGCGGACGCGTTTTGCGTGCTGTTTTTTCGCGGCGCACCGACATGGTTCAAGCCACCCAGCGCGCCGTCCGCATCGGCCACGTCTTCTCCATTATGTTCATGATGGTCGGAATGCTCTTGAGCAACTGGTGGCTGGTGATGATCGGATTCTTCCTCTTCGTGGGCGCCCAACTCGAAGAGCGTTCGGCGGTATTTCAATCCGTGCTGCAAAGCGTCCGCCTGGAAGAGGTCATGCTCACCGACTTCGCCACCCTCTCGCCCGCCGACACCCTGGAAGACGCGCTCGAGAAAGCCGTGCACACGTTGCAGGACGATTTTCCGGTGGTACGCGGCAGCGACATGGTTGGAGTCGTCTCGAAGCAAAAAATTCTCGAAGCGCTGCGCGCCGAGGGAAATGGCTACGTTCAGGCTGTGATGAATCGCATATTCGAAGTTGCCGCCAGGCAGGAATCGCTCGCCTCCGCTTTCCGCAAGCTCTCCGCCAACAATCTCAGCATCATTCCGGTTGTCGACGAGCAGCATCTGGTCGGGATTGTCACGCTGCAGAACCTGATGCACTCCATGTCGCTCTTGGCTGAAAGCCGCAAATTGCGCAGAGAAGCGCTAGACAGCTAGGAGGTCAGAGGTCAGATTGCAGAGGTGAAAATTGCAGGTTCGACTAAAGTGCGTGCGCCATGGGTTCTAACCTCTACAATCTGACCTCTAACCTCTGACCTTGGAATAAACTTCCTGCGCCGCGCGCACCGCTGATCCAAACTCGACCTTGCTCCCCGTGGTTTCGGCGATCACATGTTCGAGGGCGGCCAGCACTCCCACCGTGTCCAGATAGTCGTAGTAGCCAATATGAGCGATGCGGAAAAGCTGTCCCTTCATCTCCGCTTGTCCGTTGGCCACGACGGCGCCAAACCGCTCGCGGAAGCGTTTGCAAATGGCTGTGGAATCGGCGCCCGTCGGCGCAGCGACGGCAGTTAGTGCGGCCGCTGGAGAACTCGGCGCGAATAATTTCAGCCCCAGTGCCTGCACGCCCGCACGCGTCATTGCAGCGCACAACTCTGCATTCGCGATCAGAGCATCGCGCCCCGCCGCGAGGTTCCCATCCTCCAGTTGACGCACATAATCGAGCGCCGCTGCCAGTCCGGCAAACAGAGAGGTCGCAGGCGTGTATGCCGTCTCCGCCTTGGCTGCCGATTTCCGTTCCTTCCGCAGGTCGAAGTAATACCGCGGAGACTTTGCTATCTCCATGCGCTTCCACGCCCGCTCGCTGATTGCACCATAAGCTAATCCGGGCGGGATCATTAGCGCCTTCTGCGAGCCGCCAATGATGATGTCGATTCCCCATGCGTCCGCGTCGAGGCGGGTCGTGCCCAGGCCGGTGATCGCGTCGACGACAAACAAAGTATCTGGCAAAGCCCGCACGAGTTTCCCAATCCCCTCGACGTCATGCCGCGCGCCCGTGGAACTTTCGGTGGCTTGCACATAAACGCAGCGAATCTCCGGCGTCAGTTTGCGGCGCACTTCCTCCAACGAAATGGTTTCGCCATAGGGAGCGGTTACGGTCTCCACGGCGCAGCCAAAGGCCTTGGCCAACGAAGTCCAACGCTCGCCGAACTTGCCGGCGGTTAGCACGAGCACCTGGTCGCCGGACGAAGTCAGGTTCGAGATCGAGGCTTCCATGAATCCGGTGCCCGACGAGGAGAGCACGAGCACGTCGTTCTTTGTGCCGATGAACTCCTTGAGGTCGGCCAGAACGCGGGTGAAGAGGGCGCGGAAATCGGCGGTGCGATGGTGCGCGCCATAGGAAGCCATCGCCGTCTGCGCTTGCGGCAGCAGTGGTGTTGGTCCGGGAGTGAAGAGCCTGTTTTTCTTGAGCATGGGAATAAACCAGAATAAGGGATGCAACCGGATTCGGGAAGGGATTGCAGAGGGAGAGGTCAGATTGCAGAGGTTGGAATCACTCGCTACAAACCTTGGGGGCTTCAGAATAAGGTTCTAACCTCTGCAATCTGCCCTCTGACCTCTAACCTTTCCAACGTTCTATAATCCCCTTCATGCCCCTCATCGACCAGATCCAAAAAGATATAGTCACGGCCATGAAGGCCCGCGAAGAGCATCGCCTCTCCACCCTGCGCATGGTTAAGACCGCGCTCAAAAACAAAGAAATCGATAAGATGGCGCCGCTCGACGACAAGGAATCGCAGCAGGTGCTCTCCACGCTGATCAAGCAGCG